>CAYRTV010000142.1:0-7170 GCA_964427225.1 uncultured Eubacteriales bacterium | reverse complement strand
GGGCATCCTCAATGATCTTCCGGGACGCTTCTTCTCTGGCATCCTGTTTGGCCCGGCGGGCCCGGTCTTCCGCCTGCTTGATTTCGCTCAGTGCCTGCAGAGGCTTGCCGGAAGATTCATTTTGATTCATTTTTCCGCCTTATATTTTATTTTAACAGTTATTATAAACGGTTTTGGGGATTAAAAAAAGAAAATCATCAACTTTGTCACAGAGCCACTAATACCCTATGTCATCCTGAGGCCTGCGGCGGCAGTCCGAAGAATCCCAAGGTGTTTCGCCGAATGAATCGTATCCGCATCCTCGCCGGCAACATAGGCCAGCCCCAGGCCGCGCCAGCATACTCATGTCATCCCCGGACCGCGCCAGCGGCCGTGGGGATCTTAGACTGCCTCGCGTAATAAATCGCATCCGCCTCCGCGGCATCGGGCCCGGCCTCCGCTCCCGTTCAGATTTTTAGTGCTATTCGGTCTTTTTTCATCATAATTATCTATCACTGCAAAACATGCCTATCGCCGATAAAAGGAGATTACAAAAATCATCGCAATTTTTCATGAATATTTCAGGACAGATCTAACTTATTTCTTTTTACTTTTTACTTTTAACTGCTTTCAAGCTAATAATTCAGGATTAAGGGATGTTTAATATTTTATGCAGCTGCAGCGAAAGCCGCAGATTAGGCAGGCCTGCGCGGGCGCCGAAAGCGAGAAGGCCTAAAGCTTGTTTCTGATACTCAGGCCGGTTGTCATCCGGCTGCAGCAGCAGCGGAATGCCGGCGGAAAAACTTTTCCGCACGGAGGTTAAAACCGCTTCCGTCACTCCGGATGTCACCACCAGTTTCACTTCCCGGGCCCGACGCTTAAGCTCCTGCCGGCAGAAATAATCCGGGGGTTTCGGCGACACAGTCCACCAGTCCAGGGGCAAGTCCTGAAATAAGGTCCCGTTGGTTTCCACCTGGATCCGGAACCCCCGGGATTTAAGGAGCAGAGCCAGACCTTTTAATTCCTGCAGCATCGGCTCGCCGCCGGTTAGACAGACCCATTCCGCCGGCATGGCCCGGCGGGCCTGCTCCAAGCTATCGAGGATATCCGGCATGGTCATCTCCCGGCCCTGGCCCCACGCTTTCCGGGTATCACAAAAAGAACACCGGAGATTGCAGCCGCTCAGCCTGACAAAAAGAGTCAACTCCCCCTGGCGCAGCCCTTCCCCCTGGAGGGAGGCAAAGATCTCATTGATCTTCAAAGTAGGTTGCTGAGGCATCATCGGATTCCCAAACGGTGACCCGGACGACCGGATAGTGTTGTTTCAATTCAATAAAAAAACGGCGGGAGAGATTTTCGGCGGAAGGGTTGAAGTCATAGACATCGTTCAGGAGAGTGTGGTCCGGCAGGATTTCGGCCAGAGTTTCCTTAATTTCGGTGAAATCTATCCCTAACCCCGCCTCATCCAGCTCAGTGACCCGAATGTCCACCTCCACCCGGAAAGTGTGTCCATGAACTTTTTCACATTTCCCCTCGTATCCTTCCAGGTAATGGGCGGCTTGAAACCTATCCCTGACCTTTAATATCCAGCTCATATTTTCCCCTCCTTCTCTAAACGAAGCAGCAGGTGATCCCGCTCCCCGGCTTCTTCCCAGGCCCTGGCCCGCAAACGGCAGGAGGAACACGTCCCGCAGGGAATCTCGCGCCCGGCATAACAGGAAATGGAATAGGAATAATCCGCACCCAGATTCAAACCGCGCAGGATAATGCCGGATTTTTTATGGCGAATAAAGGGGGCTTGAATTTGGAAGAGATCGTCGGCGAAGGCGGTTCCGGTGCCGCGGTTGATCGCAGCCTCCATGGCATCGACGAATTCCGGCCGGGTATCCGGATATTCCGGAGAATCAACAATGTTGAATCCCACCACCAGGTCTTGAATATCCCGGGCTTCAGCCCAGGCGGAAGCGAAAGACAGGAAAATTCCATTGCGGAAAGGAACATAGGTTGACGGAGGTTCGGAAGGAATATCCCGGGCATCCATAAATTCCGGCAGGGGTATTTTATTATCAATAAGAGCGGACCCTCCGATGGGAGTGAAATCGATGGGAATCACTGTTTGGGGAAGGGCTAACTTTTCCGCGATGATCCGGGCAAATTTGATTTCAATGCTGTGGCGCTGGCCGTACTCGAAACTTAATGCTTGCACCGCCCGGTAATGATGTTTCGCCCAGACCAACGCGGTCGTTGAATCCAGTCCGCCTGAAAAGAGAACCACACATTTATTCATTTGTTCTGATAATAGAACAGCGCTTTTGAGATTGCAAGCATCCGTACCTTTACTTCCCCCGGGGTTTTTGACATACTATGTTTTTTGAGGATATGATCATGCCCAAAACCAATGAACCTGCTGAAAAAACCACAGAAGCGGCTGCTGAGACGAAGACCGATTCCATGCGGCCTGAAGCAGCCGATGTGGCCCGCCATTATGCTTTTCTGGAAAGCGCCGCCCGAGGAATGGAGCTGACCGTAAGGGACGATCAATATGCCTTTCCCGTGCTTTTGGACGCGGTGAAGAAAACCGCACATCGCAGAGGGAGGTTCCGTTTGATCGATTCCGGCGGTTTAGACCAAGCTCAGCTGGAGTGGCTGCTGGAAGCGGGAGCTGATTTTTATACCTCTGATCAGCATTCCCGGGATACCCGGGAAATGGAAGCGCTTGCTGTCATCTGCCGGCGGAATAAAGCCCGTCTGGCCTGTTTTATTCATTCAGATATAACTGAAGAAGCGCCGGAATCACCCGAACCGGAAGAGGAAGCACCTGTCCTCGATCACCAAAGGCTGGGCCTGGCGGGAGCTTATCTCTATATCAGCAACCGGCAAAAAGAGAGAAATCCGGGCGGCCTGATCCGTTTGGCGGAAGCCTGCCGCCGTGGAGACGCCCGACTGGTCTATTATCATCAGGGGGAATGGCCTGCGGAAGCGATTAGACTGGCGAATACCGGTGCCTGGATTCACGTAACACAGAGAGTCCTGGATGAAGAATCCCGCATCAGCCTTGCGGACACAGCCGCCGCAGCACGGGAACATGGTGGAGGATTAATCATTCATCTTCAGAAAAAGCCGGACCTCCTGCTGCTGGATGACGTGTTCCGGGCGGAAGCGTTCATCCGTTTCGAATACGCCCAGATTCATTACCGGTCTCCGCTCAAACCCATTCAGCAGGCCGCTAAGCAGCAGGATCCGTCTCGCTATGCGTTTTATCTCCAAAAAGACTTCCCAGCCTGACTTGGCTTATTCATAAAAAATTTCGATACTATTTGTATATTCTCTTTAATGCGATCTCCATAATTTTTCATGCTCCAAATAAATCGTATTTTGTTAACCTCACTTACATTATTATCGAAATTTTTCACCCTGCGGCGATATCAGCCCGTGAATAAGCCAGATTGCTCCGCTCGCGATTTTTTGTCCCCATCACTATCATCCTTTCAAGGTTGCGGAGCGGCATTCGGGGGCGGCTGACGCGATATAGAAGATTTAGCCTTCCGAGCGCGGAGTTTGAGGGAACCCGGCGCAGCCGGGTGCCGAGCATGTCCGACCCACGGACGGGGGGAGTTGCGCAGGCACCGAAAACCCAAGCGAGGAATGGCGTTAAAAATCTGAACGGGAGCGGAGGCCGGGCCCGAGGCCGCGGAGACGGATGCGATTTGTTACGCGAAGCAGGCTAAGATCCCCACGGCCGCTAACGCGCCCTCGGGATGACATGTGTATGCTGCAGATTAATATTGATCCCAGAGGCGGCCCCAGTCGGTGCCGGCAAATTCTTTGATTTTCTTTTTCCCGGTGGTCGGGTACCAGATGTAATCATGATAGACATTGCTGGCAAATGGCGCCCAGATGATCAAGGGCGAATGCAGCAGAATTTTTTCAAACGGACGCAAAAATCCCTTGCGAATCATTTGGTCCCCCCAGATAACAAAACTGCGTTTGCTCTCGAACCCGAAATCCACACCCGAGATATCCTCGCCCGTGATCTCTATTTCGGCCAGGTCTCCCGTGCCTAAGTCACGCTCATGACACATCCGAATATAAGGGATTTCCATGGGCTCAAATCCCATCATCTTGGCCGCCACCGCATCTATAGCGACGGAGTCAGACGAAGCCAAGATGAAATTTTTGACCTTAGGATCCATCGTGCGGGGCCCGGCTCCATCTCCACACACCGTGCCGTCCATGACCGCGAAAATGCCGGGATGCAGTTCCTGCTGCATCGTCATCAAATCCACCAGAACCTCATGCATGTACTTGTGCGCGTAATGACGGACTTCTCTCAATAAGCCGCCGAATGAATTTTTGACGGCTCCAGTGGTAACGGAATGGCCGTGAGTTTTGACTGTCGGGAAATGAATGATATTTTTTCCGATATACATTTTCGGAATCTTGATGCCTTCCGGAAAAATATCATTCAGCTTCATGAGCGGGCTTTTAAAGGAATAAGTGACCCACTCCACATCCGGAAGCGGGGTAAAGGGCAATCCGTATTCATCAAAAATCGGCGTCCATCTGTTGTTGCGGGCGCCTTTAATGGGATTTGTCACCACCGTCTTGTTTTCGACCGGATATAGTGTATCCTTTAGATGGCCGTCTTCGAGCAGAGTCTTGATGACACCCTCCACCTGCCAAGGCTGGCTGGAACAGGCGGGAAAATATTTGGTCCAGGACAGATTGAGCTTGAGCAAGGTTTCGCCGTCCCGGGGAATGGTTTCCTGATATTCGGCCATATGCATCAGCCGGCGGTAGTCATTCAGCACTTGGCCTGGTGATGTCTTTAAAACCGCAACTTTAGCTTTTTTTCTCATTGATCAACCTCGTAAATAAATAATCAAAGCCGCCGCGATAATCCAAAACAGAATATCCAGCAGCAGGGGGCGGTCCCTGAGCAGCAGGTATTCCGGGGTTCCGCCTCCGGACCTTTGGTGCACCAGATATAAATACCGGAAAATGCCGTAAATCACAAACGGGACCGTATAGATCAGTTCATGCGTACCGAATTTAGCCACTGTTTCCTGGGAAATTGTATACAGGCAATAAGCAATAACCGTGGAGGCGGTTACAACAGCAATCATCTGGTCTAGCAAGTAAGGAGAATATTCCTGCAGGATCGGGCGGTGACCGGAAGCATCCCCTTCCAGCAAGATCAATTCATGGCGCCGTTTGCTCATCGCCAAAAACAGAGCCAGCAGCAAAGTGCAAATTAAAAGCCAAGGGGATATGGACACGTCGATAGCCAGACCGCCGGCAACGACCCTGAGAATAAATCCGGCAGCAATGACGAATACATCCAGAATGACCACGTGTTTTAAATAATAAGTGTAGGCAATCTGCAGGACCAGGTAAAAAAACGCGATTAAAAAAACACTTTTCCCGAGAAAAAAAGCCCCAGCCAAACTAATGCCCAGCAGCACAATCATCTCGGTCCAAGCCTGTCCCCGGCTGATTTTCCCGGATGCCAGGGGACGCTTGGATTTCAAGGGATGCCGTTTGTCCTCCTCCAGGTCCCCGAGATCATTAAAAACATATAAGGCCCCGGACAATAAACAAAAGACCAGGAATGCAGCCACGGTGGTCAGGAATATAGGAATCTGAAACAGGCTTTGGGAAAAAATCAAAGGGGCAAAAATGATCAGGTTTTTGGTCCACTGCTGCGGCCTGGCCGCCTTAATCATATACCATAGGGTCATGCGGGATGTCCTTTCCTGTAAAACATTAAGATTTCCGCGGCCGGGGATAGCGGGCTGTCACGACTGATTTCATGCCTCCCCTGGGGCGGAACTCGCCCCTCACCGCAGCCCGGACCGGTTCGCAGCCAGCAACCACATCTTCCATTATACGGTTGACGGCGTTTTCATAGAATATGCCCAAATTCCGGTATGCCAGAATATATAATTTCAGCGATTTTAATTCCAGACAGGATGCTTGTGGTTCATAGCTGATAGTGATCGTCCCGAAATCCGGCAGCCCGGTGACAGGGCATACCGAGGTGAACTCAGGGATTTCCACCGTAATCTCGTAACCGGAATATTGATTGGGGAATGTCTCAATTTCCGGCAGCTCCGCATCCAGCCCGGCTTCCGCCGCTTGTTTATATTTATTGCTCATATCCGATCTGCTCCTCAATTGCAATTTTCCATAAGTATACGTCAAGTTCATGATTATGTGAATCGTAAATCACGAATCACCGCCATTGCCTCTATAGACGAACCACCTTGGGATTCTTCGGACTGCCGCCGCAGTCCTCAGAATGACGGAGAAGGCCGGCGGAGCGGCACTCGGGGGCTGCTGACGCGATATGGAAGATTTAGCCTTCCGAGCGCTGAGTTTAAGGGGACCCGGCGCAGCCGGGTGCCGAGCATGTTTGACCCCCGGACGGGGGGAGTTGCGCAGGCACCGAAAACTCAAGCGGGGAATGGCGTTAAAAATCTGACCGGGAGCGGAGGCCGGGCCCGAGGCCGCGGAGGCGGAAACGCTTCATTTAGCGAGGCAGTCTAAGATCCCCTCGGCCGCTGCCGCGGCCTGGGGATGACATGTGGATGTTGCCCCGACCTGAGGATCACAGGGGGATGCTGCCGCGAAGGCTGAGATTTGTGATTTTATGGGCTTGACAAGAGCATGCAGAAGGCGTATTATCTTAATGAAAATGATTTTCATTATCAATAAACGAGGTGAGCGCAATGGCAGGACCTAAAAAATGGCAGAAAAGGATGCGCGGCCATGGCACCAGATGGACTGCACCCCGGAAAGCCGTTGTGGATTTGCTGAGCCGGACCAAACGGCATATGAGTGCTAAAGACATCTACAATGCATTAATACGCATTTATCCCGGCATAGGCCTGACAACTATTTATCGCACCCTGGATCTGCTGGAGAAGATGAGGCTGCTGAAAAAGATTTCCATGGCAGGAGGGGAAAGTAAATATGAACTCATTCACACCGATAATGACAGCCATCACCATCACCTCATTTGTACCGGCTGCGGCAAAATCATCGACTATGATGATTTTGTGGATGAAGATCTGCAGCTGATAAAAAAGACTGAAACCGCGCTCTCAAAAAAACATAATTTTGTGATTAAGGATCATAATATTGAATTTTACGGCATCTGTGAACAATGCAAAAAGGGAGGTAAAAAAA
>CAYRTV010000141.1:0-7186 GCA_964427225.1 uncultured Eubacteriales bacterium | reverse complement strand
CCTGAAAAACAAGAGTGGTTCATCATAAGGGCGCAATAAAGGTCCGAAGGACACCATGCTCTCTGTCCCGATAAAAAATGAAAGGTGACGAACGCAATGAATGCGGGCGAAACGAGCTGCTCCGGGAATGATAAAATCAAATCGGTTTCGACGTGACATTGAATGTTCAAGGTCGCTTAATATAACCCAGGGCTTTCAGCTCCTCCTTCAGTTCGGGGGGAATATCCGCTTTTTCCGCCGGGGTGGACCATCCGTTGCCGGCATTCCGGTAAAGCATAAGGTCTTGCAGTGTCGAATAGCCGGAAAAATCATCCAGCGGCAGCAGACTCAGCTCCTTTTCGTCCTGGAGTGAAAATAATTCGAGCAGAGGCACATAGGGATGGAAGGGCGGCCGCCTGAATTCCAGGTTATAGATCAATTTCCGGTCCTGTCCCATAACAGCATTTATGCGGTTGCCGCCCCGGTAATTTTCAAAATAGACATTCCGCTGAAAATCAGACAGTGTCAGAATTGAATTCCCGTCCAAATCATAAGTCGCCGGGATGCCCGCGATATCCAGGACAGTAGGAAAAATATCCGAGAGCTGGACTCTATCCCGGTATATCCCTTTTTCTATCCGGGGTGCCTTAATCACAAGCGGAATATGGACCGATTCATTATAAACGTTTTCTCCGTGTTTAACGCCGCCGTGTTCAAAAAACTGTTCTCCATGGTCGGAAGTAAAAATGATCGCCGTCTCTTCATAAAACTCCAGCTCATCGAGCTTCTCCAACAGCTGGCCGAAGGCGGTATCGTTTTCATAAATTTCCTGGTCATACCGAGTTTTGACAAATTCAAGCTGGGAAGGAGAGAGAGAAACCCGGCCGAATCTGACATCTTCCATAAAATCAAATGGATAAGTATCAATATATTGATGCTTGTCAATATCAAACTTATCCTTGTTTTCATTACGCGGCGTATACGGATCATGCGGATCCATGGTCCAGATCAGCAGAAACAGAGGCGGCCGGTCTTCCCGTCGATGATACTCGTCCAGGAAATCAAAAATATGGCGGTTCATTTCCTGTGCAGTGATATTCAAGGTACCGGGATAGATCCCGCTAAGCTCCTCGTATCTATCAAATCCGCGGCTGAACCCGAAAATTTGGTTTAAATTGCCGTTTCCGTTGAACGCGGCGGTCACATATCCTTCTTTTTTTAAAATTTCCGGAAAGGTAATAATCCCTTCATGGAGTTTTCCAAATCTCCCGGTAGTTTTATGATTTTTAGGATACAAACCGGTCAGGATGGATGCGCCGCTGGGCCTGGTCCAAGGGCTGTTGGCATAAGCGGATGAATAGATAGCGTTTTCTTGTGCAAATTGATCCAGCACCGGGGAAGTCCTGTAGGAATATCCATAACAGCTCAGATGATCCGCCCGCAGCGTATCCACAACATAAACAAGGATATGCGGCCGTTTTTCCGGATGCGGCTTGATTTCATCCGGGGGCGGTCTTTCACTATTTGCCCTTAAAACAATCTTGTTCCAGATCACAAAACTGTCTTCCCTTCCCTGGTTAATAAATTTAATGATAGTATCCCCGCGGTCCGGAAGAGATATTGTTTTATTCCACTGGGCTTTATCGGCATCCAGGACAAATGATTTGATTCGTTTATTATTCCGCCAAAACTCAATCATGGACTGTGTTCCGCGCATGTTTTGATAAGCCGCTGTCATCCTGAATTTTTTCGGCAAATCAGCATAATAGCTGAAATCCGTACCGCCGGCATGAATAAGCCTTCCATCAGAATCAGACTGTAATGCATAGCCCAAAGTGATTGCTTTGAAAACAGCGGCATATGCTTTTTCCTGATTTTCGGATTTGCTGAGATAAGCAAACTGAAAGTCAAGCATGTTTTTTCCGATCCTGAGTCGTTCTTTCGGCAAGGTAATGTGATAATCCTTCTCATGTTCAGATTCCAAAATAAAGTTCTTTATGTGACTGCCGTTTAAATGCAAGGACACATTTTGAACCTCCCCTTTGCCGGAAGGATTCGCCCGGGCATCAAGTTCCAAGATCACATCATTAGGCCGGGCCAAATAATTAAAGCTTGCCCGGGCCTTTAGACCGGCAGCCCATAAAAAATCCGGCTGAGTACGGTCCCATCCGGCAAACAGGTCCGGATGCACATATCCTTCCTTTTTTAAATTGATTTCTCCTGTGTTTTCCTGAATTCGGGCTTTAACTGCGGATAAGACATCCAGATGCTTATCGAAATCCTCTCCGGCCGGAGAACACCCCATAAATCCTGAGATAAATAGAGCAGAAAGAAAACATATATAAATTCGCATTAAGATACCGGTCTTAGGATTGGTTGCCATTATTGTTCACTTTGCCACGCGGCCTGCGTCCGCTCGCCAATGACGCGTGGGTCGCTCCTGAAAATGAACCGGCTTTTTAACGGATCAAGGCGTTAAACAACAGTTTAAACGTCCCATGGGTTTGGCTCCGCAGCTGTGGATGGAATCCGATGATGATAACTTCCCCATTCCCATATTCCGCCGCCAGCATACCGGGACGATCGGTAATCTGTTCCTCCCCTATCAGCCATCCGCTGCGGAGAATATCTTTATCCTGATAGCGGACGACCGGAGTATACTTTTCATTGTCCCGGCCGGGAACAACTTCAAAAGTAGGGCTGGCCCAGAAAACCACCAGGCCCTCGGCCGGCATACCGTATGCCAACGGATGGGTATTATTAAAGTCGGCTTTCAGGGTAGAACCCGGGCAGAAAAACTCTTTTGAATCCATTCCCTCCACAATGTTGTGCACATTTAATTCAAACGCATCTATTGCGAATTCGGAGGCATCCGCCAAAGCGACTAACACACCGCCCTTTTTCACAAAATCTCTGAGTGAATCGATCCCTTCCTTGCCGAGTCCGCTCTGGTACTTCTCAGGATATGAGCCCAGATATCCCGCATATCTCCCGCTGAGTTCACCGGTTATCATCGCTTTTGAATCACTGGGGATAATGATTACATCATATTTTTTATGGAGCTGACCTTGACGGATTTCTTCGTCCATTAAGGATACATAAGGGAAAGCAAAATTTTCAAGCAGCAAGCGGGTCCAGCCTTCATCCATATTGCCCCCCCAATACCGTTTATACATGCCTATACGCATTTGTTTTGCCTCATGGACGCCGTTGTCTACACCACCGGTGTATGCCTTGAAATCAACGCCGGTCTTGTCCGCCACATCCCGGCAGACATCCGCACCGGCTCCGGATATTATAAAATCACCGGGATTTAAGCCCGGGGCATCATCCGCCCGGTATATGTTCGTACCGGGAGCCTGCTTTAAAAGAAGATTGACCGCTTTGAAACTGTCATTCAGCCGGCCGTCCAGCACAAAACGCTCCGCACCCGGATCCAGGGTTCCAGCCGGATTGATTTGTCGGGTCAGGACTTGAAAAGAGCTGTCCGGCACGGTTCCCACGGAATCGGCCTGAACACCCATAAATTCATTCATGGTATGCGTCGCCAGATCGTAAGGCCGCAGCGGGGTTCCATCATCACCCCTGGTCCATTCATTATCGGGATAAAAAGTCCGACCCAGCAAATTGCGGATGAGGCCCATCTTGGGCTGGGCTAAAGAAATCAAAAAGGATCCCTTCGGGAAGACCCGCCCTTCAACGGTAAAATCCGACTGAGCCTGTTTGATCTCCACACCGGACTCGAGCAGGGTATTGACCATCTTAACCGCGGTTAGAGGGTCGTGCTGAACAGCCGAAACCACATAAGCTTTGACATCGCCTTCGGCCCCGCGCTCAATCTGCCGTTTGGCTTTAAGGTAAGCATTCCTGAGGACGGTGTCTTTGTTGCGGGCGGCCAGGTCGAGCATGGCCCAGGCACTGATTTTTTTCTGCTCTACGATATCCCGGAGTTTCCACCAGCCTCCTTCCCAGGGACGGGGAAAGGTGGATTGAGCTTCATATTCGGGAAACTGGCGGGTGTCGGCCGTGAGCTGTTCCGGGTGGATATAGAGCGGAGTAGCGAGTTTGGCGCTGGCGGATTCGGTCAGCATGCCGGCGATATTATGGAAGGGTGTAATCCAGTGCCAGCCGAAATGCCCCCATCCCGGAAACTGGGCGTCATTCAGAATCCCGGCTTTGTGATGCTCCTCGAGCTTATACGCCAGGTGAGCTCCATACCAGCTGATCTCCCTCCAGATAAGAGGATCGGCATATGGCCGGATGGGATCACAGTAGGGCGGGATATAAAAGCGAGCGCCATAACTTCCCATATGATGGTGGTCTATGTATGCCTGAGGCACCCAATCCCGGTACATGATTTTCGCTGCATACTTTGATTCGGTCAAATTCAAATAATCGCCGTCGCGGTTATTGTCATGGCCGGCGTATTTATGATACAGCCAGGGCAGGCCGGCGCCTTCATATTCCGTTCCCAGAGTCTCCCGGTACCAATCGGTCACCATAATCTGCCCGTCGGGATTAAAGCTGGGAATCAAAAAGAAAAGAACATTATCCAGAATACGGGCGGTTTCCTCATCCCCTCGCGTCAGCAAGTCATAAGCCAATTCAGGCGCCATTTGCGTCCCGCCGATTTCCGTGGCATGCAAGCTCATGGATTGACACATAACCGCTTTACCCTGCTCTATGAGCTTATCAATTTCGGAATCCGCAATCCCGCGGGGATCGCTTATTTTTTTATTGACGGCCTGCAGATCATCCAGGTTGTTTAGATTAGCGGCGGACGAAATGATAACCAGCAAGAAGGGGTGACCCATTGTGGACGGCCCCATATTAATGACTTTTATCTTGTCTGATTCTGTTTCCACCAGCCGGTAGTATTCGATAATCTTATCCCAGCGGGCTATATTTCTGTCGCTCCCCAACTGGAACCCGAAAAAATCTTCGGGAGAGGTTACTTCGTCTTCGGCGTTTAGAGCCGGTATGCCCAGGCCCAGCATTAAAACCGTTAAAATTGCAATACTTAAAAGATGAAGGTTAAAACTTCTTTTGATGCCCATATAAAACTCCTTTTAATCGTGATATATAAAGGTATTTGATGAAAATGTTATTCTTATAAACAAATGAAGTCAAGCTGAAAAGCCTGCTGTATTATCTCCTGAATACACTGGCAGGCTCCAGTTTGGAAATCCGGCGCATGGCGAAAGCCGCACCTCCCAGTGAAATGATAAAGGTCACGGCCAGGAATACAATTCTTATTCTCAATCCATAGTCAAATAAAATCCCGGAGTTCGCGATCCCTTGCCGGAATCCCTCTATGAGCAAAACCGCGGCACCAAAGCCGATAAAGGCAAAAATCAGAGCCTGTAAAAAGATAAGATTCCGCACATACCGGTTATTAGCTCCGATTGCTTTTAGGGTCCCGTAATCCTGCAGCCGTTCCACCGCGGCCGAATACATGGTCAATCCAATAATAACCATTCCGGCAAAGGCCGCAAATAGAATGAGGGTGCCGATGGAAAAGGCGATACCGCTTGTTGATAATATCGTCGCCACCGTTGCATCGGAAAAATCGTCTTTGAGCCAGGCCCGGACAGCGAAGATATTCTCATTGATCCAATCCCTGACCGGGACCGGATCCGTGCCGGGCTCCAAATCAACCAAATAAGCATTGACATCGGTTTCGGGTATTTTCCCAAGCTTTCGCGCCTGGGCCAGAGTGGAAAAAATATAGGTGGCCCCGAAACCGCGGACACCCCGGGTTATGACCTTGATCATCGCCCGCTCGCCGTTTATTTCAAACTGAGTTTCCATATCAAAATCGTTGAGCGTTTCACGGTCAAAGACATCCGCGGAAACAGCGCCGGGCTCCAAAAGGTCCAGCAAATGACCTGAGACAACATTCCAGGGCCCACCGGCAAAATGCGGCGGCTGAACTCCGATGACTTGAACCGGCGCCGCACGGCCGTCGCGGAATTTGGCCGTTCCGCCGGCGAAGACCATAGGGGCCGCTTTAACCACACCGGGAATAGCTTCCACCTGCCGGCCGACACGGGTGTCAATGGTTCCCAAAGCGTTGACATTGGTCGTCCTGTCATCCACGACCCAAAGATCCGCATCCGTATTATCCACCAAAGCCGACATGGCTCCGGTCAAGAACAAAAAAATTCCCGTCTGCTGGCCCACTAGAAAAATGGATATAATGATTCCAAGAATAACTCCTAAAGATTTCGGTTTATCATACAGAATAAACCGCAGCGCATATTTAATCATGTTCCGTCAAGTTTGATCACACATTCTACCCGCATGCCCAGCATCAAGGATTCCGTTTCCGGCAGACCAATCCAGACTTCCCGGACCCGCCGGTCCACCAAGTCATCGATATTATCACTGAACAGAGATTTTTTTCGCAACGCTGGTCCCGCGAAAATGACTTCACCCTCAGCAATGGGCTCGGTTTCTCCTAATTCTCTCACAGCCGCTTTTTGTCCGGTATGGACCATTCCGGCAAAAAGTTCATCGACTTCCACCCGGGCTATGACCGGGCCGTCCACGGCAAAAGTTCCGAAAGGTCTTTCAGGTACCACCAAAGAGCCGATGGTCACATCCAGCGTCAGTAAGCGGCCGTCGCTGCGGGCGGCCAATGATTTTCGATCTAGCTCCACTTGCGCCGGCCCCAGATCGGTTCGGTATTGGTTTAACATGTTCCGGCTGACGTCTACTTCCGCTTCCAATTGACGGACCTCTTGAGTCAGAGCGTCGTGAGCGGTTTTTGCCCGGTCATAAGCGGCCTGGGCTTCGGCCTCGTTTTTCAGAAGAGTTTCCGTCCGGCTTAAGGTCCTGGCCGCATCTTCCAGACGAATCTTCGCACCCGCCAGTGCAGCCTGGACCGATTTGATTTTAGATTTTTGAGACGCAATCCGGGCCTCGGCCTGTGCCAGCCGGGCTTCTTCCATCTCCCGGGAAAGAAACAGAATGGTCTCTCCCGCTTCTATTTCATCTCCCGGCTGGAAAGCAATATCTGTTACAATCCCGGGAATTTCGGTATATAAATCGAGTATTTTTCCTTTCGGTTCAATTCTGCCGATTCCTATAATCCGCTCCGGAACCGAAAGGGATTGCTTGTCCCCGGAGCTTGTTTCTTCCGGGGCGGACGTTTCAGTACCGCATGCGGCCATCCATAAAATAATAATACCTGCAAGTAAACCCC
>CAYRTV010000140.1:0-7277 GCA_964427225.1 uncultured Eubacteriales bacterium | reverse complement strand
CGTCTGAAGGGTAAAAAAATGGCGATTATAATATAAATGTGCAAATGAAAAACTTGCTATTTGAACTTTCTTTCGGATACCGCAGGGAATAACGGGAGGAGGCCGCGATGTAAAAAAAATCACATATCCTAATTTTGATTATGGTATTCGCGGTTACTGCTTTTGGGGTGGCTGCTATAACGGCAAGTCCGCAAGCGAGTGTTAAGAGCCTGGCGGACCATGCCGGAGAATTGTGGGAAACATCGGGCCATGCGGATGCGGATGATGAGGCGTTTGTTCCTTGGGATGAAGATGGAGACGTGCCGGCAAGCTGCGCCAAATGTCACAGCGCGGAAGGGATGCCTCGTTTTTCATTTTCTTATTCAAACTCAAATATATATGATAAACTTATGACGAAAGGTTTATAAGCAGGAGGATATGACCAGATGAAATCTTTTCTTCAGGCCTTCAGCTCAGTCAAGCTGGCCATATTTTTGTTAATCGTGATCATCGCCGCATCCATACTCGGGACATTGGTCCCTCAGAACCGAAGCCCTGAAGCATACCAGGCAAAATACGGAGATTTTGCCTCCTTGCTTATGGGATTAGAAATCACGCGGCTATACCAATCCTGGTGGTATATCTCTTTTCTGATCTTATTTGGATTAAACACGCTGGTCTGCACCTATACCCGGATAATCCCCAAGTTTAAGCTGGTATTTAGTCCCAAAATAGCCGTACCTGATAAACGTATTCAGGATTATAGAGAGCATGAAAGATTGAAAAAGCCGGGGAAGGCGGATGAAGCTGTTTCTGCGGTTAAGAATATCCTGAAATCCCGGCATTACCGCCTAAAGGAAGAAACCGAAGAGAATGCGCATCATATCTTAGCGAGAAAAAATCTTTTCGGCATTTTCGGTTCCGATATTGTTCATGCCGGAATTCTTATCATCCTTTTAGGGGGGATTCTCAGCGGAATAGGGCGTTTTCGGGGAAATGTGAATCTTATCGAAGGAAGCACAGTCAATGTGCCAATGGCGGACTTTCAAATCCGCCTGGATAAATTTGAGACCGAGTTTTATCCATCCGGAGCGGTGAAGGATTGGAAGAGCACTTTGACCGTTATTGATTCAGGGCGGGAAGCGGTTGCTAAAACCATCGAGGTCAATCATCCGTTCTCCTATGGCGGTTTTGTTTTTTATCAAAGCAGTTATGGCTGGGATTGGAATAATCCCCGGTTGGATATTTTAGTGAAAACGGCCGGAGAAGGCAGCCGGGAAGAAGAGATCCGTCTTTCTATCGGAGAGACAGTAACACTGCAGGACGGGACTACGGATGTAACTGCGCTGCGGTTTATTCCGGATTTTGTGATTGCCGAGGGGAACCGCGTGGCTACTCGTTCGCTTCAGCCGAATAATCCCGCGGTTTATCTGGAAAGCAAACGCAATAGTGAAATCATTTTCTCCGGATGGATTTTTGCAAAATTTCCTGATTTTTCCCAAATGCATACCGGGGATGAGAAGGAGACAGCGTTTCTCTTGGAAAATTTTCATGCACCGCAATATTCCGGTATTCAGGTTGCCAAGGACCCGGGAACCAATTTCATATGGATCGGCAGCACCCTTTTGATGCTGGGCCTGTTTGCCGCCTTTTACTGGCCGAGCCGGACTTTGCGTTTTCGGCTGTCGGCATCCGGATCGCATATTGAAATTCTTACTGGAGGAGAATCAAAAAAAAGCCGGGAAGGATTGCAAAAGGAGTTTAAAGACATCATATCTGAATTGAGGAGATCTAAATGAGTGAGACCACTGCCTTTATGGGAGCCCTTATCCTTTATATCATCGCAGCTGTTTTTTATTTTATCTATTTGTTTTCCAAGCGGGAAAGGCATGCCGGACTGGGTTATGTGACTGCCGCGGTGGGCCTGATTATTCATAGCGCCGCTTTGATCTTTCGGACCATCGAAAGCGGCCATGCTCCCTTCACGAATATGTATGAGTCTTTATCATTTTTAAGCTGGGCGTCCATTTTTGCCTACATTCTCATGGAAGGCAAATTTAAAATAAAAAAAGCCGGACCTTATTTCATGCTGATTGTCATCGCGCTGATGGCCTTGGCTTCATCTCCTTTGATGCCCCGGGAAGCCCAGCCTCTGGTTCCGGCATTACAGAGTTACTGGCTGTGGCTGCATGTATCCATCACTCTGCTGGGAGAAGCTTTTTTCGCAATCGCTTTTGTGACCAGTATTCTTTATTTGATTGCGGATTCAAAGGAAAAAAGGGGAATTCCGACCAGTTTGTCGTCGGGAAAATTGGATTCCGTCAGCTACCGCAGCATTGCGGTGGGCTTTCCACTATTTACTTTAGGCGGATTGGTATTCGGCATGGTGTGGGCGTATCAGGCATGGGGTGCTTATTGGAGCTGGGATCCCAAAGAGGTCTGGAGTCTCATAACCTGGTTTGTGTTCGCTCTTTATCTCCACACCAGGATTGTGATGGGATGGAAAGGCCGCCGGTCCGCATTTATCGCGATCATTGGGTTTTTAGCCGCCTTGTTTACTTATTTCGGAGTTAACTATCTTTTGTCCGGGCTGCATAGTTATACCTGAACAAAAACCGGTTAAGAAAGAATAAAACAATGCCGTTGAGGATCCCAAAATCTTTGCAAAACGGGGCTTCAGACATAGACACCGTTTTGTCCTGTTTTTTGCCGGCACGTCCGTGTTTCTCTTTTTCTCACTCACCGGAAGTTACGAAGCCTTTCATTACACGGAGTCAAATCAGTTTTGCGGTCAGCTGTGTCATGAAGTCATGGAGCCGGGAGTATTATTCGGCAGGATTGTAATTTATGTCATGTTATAACGGGACAGGGTCCGCCGGAGAACATGACAACCGGTTCTCTTCAGGAACCACTTGAGTTCCGGCACTCCATGCGCGTTTTCATGGCAGGTCAAGCATTGCTGTTTGATTTCTTCCTGGTTTTTATATTCGATTAAGCCGTTGGCAACTGATTTTTCATGATCTTTCATGATTGAAAGGCTTTTGTATTCGCTGCCGGGGCCGTGACATACTTTGCAGGTCACCCCTTCTTCCTTGAATTCAGGGGCATCGTCAAAAAGACGCGTACCCCTGGCATCGCTTCTATGGCAGATTTTGCATTTATCAACGCCTGCCAAATTCCTGGGCGAAAACATGCGCGACCATGATCACCAAGGCAATCGTTATAAGGCTGATGGCCACTCTTTTCATAACAAAACGTTTTTTCCCGCGGTTTAGTGAAAACAAATTTTTCAAACGGATAAGATTTATAGTTACTATATTTGTTATAGTGTTTTTTGCTGCCATTTCCAATTTGGAATATTTCAGATTCCGGATAAAAACTGGGTTCATTTTTCATTATGATTTTCAATCTCCAGGTCGGATTCGGGAACTGCAGGATGCTCGTGTTTGTACATATCCTTGGGCATTTTTCCCGTGAGCCAGGCCGGATTCATCGGAAAAATTTCGGGATTGAAGACAGTCGCGTACATATGCCACACCAAGATGGCCAATGAGGCCAAAATGGCTTCGTAATAATGCACCACCAAGGCTATATCCAAAATCCCTTTCGGAAAGATTTGAACAAAAGTGTTATCGAACCAAAGCAGAATACCGGTGATGATCATGACCGCATTTCCCCAAATTAAGGCCCAATATTCCGCTTTTTCAATGTAGCTGAAGCGCTTAAAGGCGGGTTCCTTTTTAGATAATCCGAGATTAAAAAGAATTTTCTGTATAAAATCCTTAAAATCATAGAATTTGGGGAATATATCCTTGAAGAAACTTCTTCCTCTGGGCGTTAAAAGATAAATCGCATGCCAGACTGTCGCTATAATTAGAACAACTGCAGCCACTCTATGAATAATTCCCCGCAGCGCGAAGCCGCCGTCCCACCCAAAAAACAGGCTTGTGAGCCAGGATTGATTGAAGCGCAGGGAAAAGCCGGTGATGACAAGCACGATGAAGCTGACCATCAGCAGGTGATGCTGCCACAGTTCATAGATCTTCATCCTTCGGACTTGGGGCCGTTTTTTTATCAGCCGGGCGATTTGCCGGCCCAGATCAATCAGCCAATGAATCACCATGAGGCCGATAATAAGAAATATAGCGATGATATAAATATTCTTCACAATAACGGCAGCCGGTGTATCCAAACCGGTTTCGCCGGCTCCGTGGATGGGGGTTTCAGCCAATTGCTGCGTGATTCCCGGATGGCATTCGCCGCAGGTTTGCCGTAAGTTGCCGGGATGAACCGATGACTCCGGATTGCTGCTGTCCAGGATTTCATGATAACCGTGACAAGATGCACAATTTGCGACCACGGTGTCTCCCGCCTCGGGTTTTAACCCATGATAGCTGTCGATAAAGGAAACCAATTCTCCCGCCGCAGCCACGTATTTTTCGGCCAAGCCGGCGGATTCATGGCAAGGGGTACAGGTAGCCTGAGCCAGCCGTGTTTTAGAAACCGGGGAGCGGGGGTCGGTTGGAGAAATAATACCATGCTCTCCATGGCAGTCAGTACAGACCGGAGAACCGGTTTCGCCCCTTTCTGCCAATTCACCGTGGATACTCTGCCAGTATATCTCTTCCACATCTCCGTGGCATTGTCCGCACGTGCTGGGAATGTTGAAATGATTTATTGTTGATTCCGGGTTGCCGGGGGAATAGATTTTGTGAGACGTTCCGTCGACCGCATGGCAGTCTCTGCAATTGGCAACTTCAGAGTGAACACTGTTCGCATAAATTTCGATAGGATGATCAATTAAAGCTGCATATTGGGAAGTGACATTTAAGTTTTCATGGCAGGATCCGCAGGTTTCCGGAAGATTAGAGGAATGAGTACGGGAGCTTTTCACATTTGAGGGCAGGATGGAATGATATCCGTGACATTCTGTGCAGGTGGGGGCTCTATCAGAGTCGCACCCTGCTGCTGTTCCATGCAGGGTGTAATTTTCCATAGGGACATCATGGCATACCGAACAGCTGTCACATGGGGCATTGAATCCTGTGTCTATTTTATGGGGAAAGGTGTCCTTGTCCTGATGGCAGTCAAAGCAGGCAAATCCTTCATGGATTGAATGGGAAATATCGTCGGCAATGACAGTGTCCTGTGCGCTTTTTTCATGACACTCCTGACACATATCTCTATCGATTGGTTCATATTCGTTTTCCTGGCCGATTAAGATGGCCAGAGGAAAGATGACTAATAGTACAAGTATAATGATCAGCTTGTCGCGCATTGCATGATAGCCTTGTAAAAATCACATAATATATAAATGATTCCTGCAGAAAAAACAACAGGCGCACATAGTGAGAACAATTTTTATGCCAAAGAGAAGACTCGCCAAAAAAGACAATAGCAATACGCTTTTTCCCGAAGATTGGCTTAGAAACCACATTCGGACATGGGAAATAATTCCCACATGCGGGGCAAATCACCCAGTCCCTCTGTCTGTTCCGCACGGTTGCCCGTTCATTTAGTCCATCTAAGTCTACCTGGTCTTTCTAGGCCTGCCTCATTCTTTCCATACTATTCAAGCGTTCACTCGTTATAGTTTTTAGATTTGAGATTTGAGATATTTCTCTTTACTCTTTCCTCTTCACTCTTTACTCTTTACTAAATGAAGCAATATGATCACATTCGAATGAACAAAAAAAGGGGGATATCATGAAAAACGGTACACGATTGTTGGCCGCCGCTGGTTTGCTTTTTTCCATCATGATTGCAGGTGCCTGCTCTACAGAGAAGGAGCACGAGACATCAACATTAGTCCAGCCGGAAAAATGGTGGTCGGTGCATCCCCGGCCTGTATACGACGGACTGGAAAAAGCGGGGACCTTTCAAGCCTGGTTTGATGTCTATCGTTTGACGGAAGGAACGTATGCAATATATGAACCGAATCAGTTCGAGGAAGCGATTTGCTATCTTGTCGAAGGTAAAGAGCAGGCCGCGCTAATCGATACCGGGACCGGTATCGGTGATATCCGGGCAGTCGTGGAAAATTTTACGAAATTGCCGGTGAAGGTCATTTTAACCCATGAACATTATGACCATGTTGCCGGGGCTTGGCGTTTTGATGAAATCATTCACTATAAGAATGAAGCGGCCTTGAAAGTCCTGGCGCAGGGCCGTGATAATGTGTCTTTGAGACAATACCTCACCGGGGACTATCTTTGGAAGCCTTTACCGGAAGACTTCAACAGCGGGACATGGACCATTCCTTCCATTAAGCCAACGCAGCTGGTGGAAGATGGAGACATCATTGATTTAGGAAACAGAGAGCTGGAAGTGATTTATACTCCAGGTCATTCTCCCGGACAGATGTGTCTGCTGGATAAGTCCCGCAGAATTCTTTACTCCGGCGATCATTTTTTCCCTGGCCCTCTATATGCCCATGCCCCGGATGTCAACATCGCCGATTACATCGCATCAAATAAAAAACTGACACAGCGGCTGAATGAATTCGACCATATTTGTTCCGGACATAATGATCCCTGGGTGGATAGTTCCGTTATTCCCCGGGTCAGCCGCGCTTTTGACACCATTTTTCAGGGGGGCGGAGACTACTCTCAGGATGAAGGATTGCGGCGTTACCGCTTTGAAGGATTTGATATCTTGATCCGGGAGGAACAGATTGAATCGGTTAATGACGGGTTTCCCGCAGTGGATGCCAATCTTGTTTTTCTTTACTATGAGGATTTACAGCGGGCCAAGCGATTCTATCAGGAGGTATTGGGACTGGAACAAGTGCTGGATTACGGATTCGCAGCTATTTTCCGCATATCTCCTTCCGGATATGTCGGGTTAGTGGATGAGAGTCAAGGAATGCACGATTCTGAAGCCCCGAAAACAGTCACTCTAGCCTTTGTCACCGAACAAATTGATGAATGGTATGAGTATTTAAAGTCACAGGATGTTCCCATTCGGGGGCCGGTGAAAGACGCCTCCCGGCATGCTACCCGGGGGTTTGTGGCATTTGACCCCGAAGGGTATTTTTTAGAATTTGAGCGGTTCTTGGATGATCCGGAAAACGAACGCCTTCATAATTATCTGGAAGGGCGGGAATCGATTTATCCCAAAGGGGAATCGCCGCCGCGCCCTTCTCACTTAGGCCTGCAGGCCAATGTCATTTGGCTTTATTATAAGGACATGGCGGAAGCGCAGAATTTTTATGAGGAAAAGATTGGCTGCGGGCTGTTGGTCGACCAGGGATTTGCTAAAGTATATTCCTCCTCAGCAACCGGATTTATTGGATTGGT
>CAYRTV010000139.1:0-7312 GCA_964427225.1 uncultured Eubacteriales bacterium | reverse complement strand
CGGCTCCGCTTATTCCCGAAGCGCCTTGAGTTTATCCAGCACAAACATACCGCGGCCATGGGTGGCGATGACCGCCGCATCATCTCTGGGATGTATTTTTAAATCATGCACAAAAGTGACAGGAAGCCCTGACCCCAAAACATGCCATTCATCCCCGCCGTTGACGGTGACATAAACGCCAAGGTCCGTCCCTAGATAAAGGATGTTGGGGTCTTTCGGATCTTCCCGGATCACATTCACCGGTCCGCCGGGAATATTGCCGGAAATATCCACCCAGGTTTCGCCATAATCACCGGAACGGAAGACATAGTCCGCAAAGTCATCGTCCCGTTTTCCATTCAGGGTCAGATAAACAACTCCTTCATCAAAAGCCGAGGCCGTGACCCGGGAAACCCACTTTTTATAGGGAAGCTCCCGCATGATTTCCTTCCAGGAGTTGCCGCCGTCGCGGGTCACCTGGACCTTGCCGTCGTCGGTTCCGACATAAATCAAGCCAAACCGCAAAGGAGATTCCGATATGGACGTGATGGTGGCATAGGGAATATCTCCTTGTTCCGCCGGATCACCGCAAGTCAGATCCGGGCTGATCTTTTCCCAGCTCTCGCCCTTATCCATGCTTCTCAGCAGGTATTGACGGCCTAGATATAAAACGCAGGGATTAGCAGGAGAGAACATAAAAGGAGCCAGCCACTGCCCGCGCAGGCGGGGTACATCCTGTTGTCCGGCTTCCGGTCCAATCTGGCCTTCCGGCGCGATATTGACTGTCTGCCATGCTCCATCCACCTTTTCAGACCGCAGCATGCGGCCGTAATATCCAGCAGTATAAAGAATGTCAGGATCTTGAGGGTCAAGCTCAATATAGCTGGCCTCTCCCCCTGGAATTTGTTTCCAGTCCCAAACCGGATTCCGTCCGGGCCGGTAGGTGACCGGCCCCATCCAGCTGCCGTTGTCCTGAATGGAGCCATAGACATTGAATGGTTCTGCATTGTCAAGATATACATTATAAAACTGGACAACCGGCAAATTCTGAATATTCTCCCAGGTTTCGCCGCCGTCATAGGATAAATTGATGCCCCCGTCATTTCCATTGATCAAACGGCTGGAATCATCAGGATCAATCCAGAGCGCATGGTGGTCACCATGCAGCCCTCGGTCTCTAAGCGCCTCAAAGGATTGACCGCCGTCGACGGATTTCAGCAGGGGAACGCCCAGGATATAAACAGTATCCGGATCCTTCGGGTCGACCCGGATCTGACCGAACACCCAGCCGTAAGTCCGCACCAGCCGCTGCATAATCGGCGTATCCCGGCTGACTTTGGTCCATGTCGAACCCTTATCATCGGAACGGAACACGGCGGCGGGAATGATTTCCTTTTCTCCCTCATCCGGAGCACCGCTTCGGGCCCGTCCCAGATAATGCATATCAAAGAAGGCATAAACCACATTCGGCTGGGCCGCGCAGACATCCAAACCGATACGGCCTGCTTTACCTGAAGGCGGCAGTCCTTGGGTTAATTTCGTCCAGTTTTCTCCGCCGTCCGACGTCTTGAAAACGGCATTTCCCGGTTCAATCTTAGGGTCATGCCAAGGACGACGGATACGGTTCCACATGGATGCATACAGAATGCCGGAATCGGAAGGATCCATGACCAGATCAACAGCTCCGGTTTTTTCATCCACATACAATATTTGGTCCCATGTCCGGCCTCCGTCTGTGGTCTTATAGACACCTCTTTCAGGATTATAGGTGTATTCATGGCCGGACGCCGCCGCGTAAACAACATCAGGATTGTCCGGATGGATCACAATGCGGGCGATGTGATGGGTGGCCGGCAACCCCATATGCTCCCAGGTTTCACCGGCATCCAGAGACTTATATACCCCTGTCCCTGACATGGAGCTCCGGAAAATATTAGCTTCTCCCAATCCGGCCCAGACAATATCCGGGTTGGAAGGCGCCACGGCAACGGCTCCCACGGATGTTGATGGGACATTGTCCATTATCGGAGTCCAGGACGTGCCGTTATTGATGGTTTTCCAAACCCCGCCGGATGCCGAGGCCACATAGAATGTGTAATTGGTTTCAGGCGGCACGGCCACATCGACAACCCGTCCGCTCATGATTTCAGGGCCGATATGACGCCAGGATAAATTCCCATACGGGGTTTCCGCCTGCATGGTCTGATGGCGCCGGAACCACTCCAGCCGCACATCCGGATCTGTTGACTGAATCCGGGTTTGTGCCGTCAGTATCCCTCCGGCCGTCACCAATAATGCAATGAATGTGACTTTAAAACCTTTCATTTTTTCAGACATATTGTTCTCCTCTCTTTATCTCTTTCTATTCTCCCTTTGTCAGTTCTAATAGCGCATACAAATAACCCCGCCACCCCAGTCCGCATATCACACCTCGGCAGGCACGGGCAGTCAGGGATTTGGCCCGGTCTTCCTCTCTGGCAAAAATGTTCGTGATATGAACTTCTATCACCGGCATTTCCAGCGACCGGACAGCGTCCAAAAGAGCATAAGAATTATAGGAAAGCCCGGCAGGATTCATGATCAATCCCGCGTACTGCCCCCTGGCTTTATGGATTCGCTCCAGAATGGCCCCTTCATAGTTCGATTGAAAAAAATCAATTTCCATGTCCTCACGGGCGGCCATATCCTGCAGTTTCTTCTCCAATTCCGCCAAAGACATGGCCCCGTAGATTTCAGTTTCCCTGTGACCGAGTAAATTCATATTCGGTCCGTTAATGACAAGAATTGTATTAGGCATCACATCTCCTTTAAGTTGCGGCTTCCGCCGGGATGCACACCTTCAGCGGCTGCCTTATTTTATGATCAGGCTTAGCCTCTTTCCTATAGTTTTATGGTATCGGCTTAAAGCCGGATTGTAAATAAAAATTCCGCCGATGTTCAGCACCAACGGATTAATCCTGTACCGCGGAACAAATTTCGCGATTAAAATGAACTGGAAGCTTCAGGATGACAGATTAATTCTGGCATAAAATTTGCGTTAAATAAAAACGGCGGAAGACCGCTCATATCTTAACCAGGAGGCGTAATGCTCGATAACAACACTTATAATCTCATGGCCCAATTAGTGGAGGAAAATCAGAGTCTATGGCGAATCAAGAAAATGTACAAAAATGATGCGGAAAACTGCGAAGAATGCCTTGAATTCTGGAAAAAATTGGAGAATGAAAAAGAAGCCCGGATTAGTGAATTCGAAAAATTAATTCAAAAGCATTTGGATTAATCCAGGCAAAATGCAGATCGATTAGGATGGCTTTTGTTAAACAAGCCATCCTAACCGGTTTTCGGCTCTTTAGTCTCCAGGTTCATTTTTTTAACCCGGTCATATCCTTCCATTAATTCCTGTTTGATTTCAGCCGCTTCCCTGGCCGTTATTTTTTTTGTATCTTCATATCCCGATACGACTGAATTGACAACATTATCATAGGTGTCTTTGGTGATATTCTTTATTTCCGACAGATTTTCAAATATTCTGTCCTTCATTTCAAAATAGTACCATCGCATGTCTTCCCGGGTCTCTTTTCCTGATTTGGGTGAAAATAAAACTCCGGCCATGGCACCGGTAATCAAGCCTAATAGATAATCTTTCATGCTCATTGATATCCTCCTTTCCGATTTTTCAGCACTGCCACCCCTGCCGGATGGCTCTTTCTTTATTATATAACGAAATGCAAAACTTATGCCAATTGACTTTAGTCTACAAATACGATAAACTCTATGTAGAAAGGAGGCAATTATGAAAAGATTTACAATGCCCCGTGTGGCCCACTGCTCTGAGGGCTGCCTACGCTGATCCTGAGCAAGATATAAAACGGCTCCTGAAGCAAATCCGCCCGCAATATTGTTTTTTGCACTTTATTGCGGGCTTTTTTTTACCTTCTCTCCACTCTTTACTCTTTACTCTTTAATTCAATTTCCCTAATCTTCTGAATAATTTCGGTGGTGGAGCGTCCCGGCAGGTAAGGGATGATGACGACCCGGCCGCCTTCATCCTCGACTTCCTTTTTTCCCACTACGGCTTCCGGCTGCCAGTCTCCTCCTTTAACCAGTATGTCCGGCTTGACCTGCTTTATCAATTCAAGGGGGGTATCCTGGGAAAAAGCGACCAAATAATCTATATCCGATAAAGCGGCCAGGACTTCAAGCCGTTCCTGCAAGGGGAAAACCGGCCGGCCAGGCCCTTTTAGCCTGCGAATGGATGCATCATTATTGATTCCAACCACTAAGACATCCCCTAACCGCTTCGATTTCCGGAAAAGATGGATATGTCCCCGGTGCAAAATATCAAAACAACCATTCGTGAATACTATTTTTTGACTCTTTAACCGCAAGTTTTCCCGAATCCGGGACAGCCGGTCCGGAGATTGAACCTTCTTTTTTCCGGCCACCTAAGCGGTTCCCCCTTCTCCTGTTGCCGTTTGAGGCGGTGTTTTGACATGGATTCCTGAAGAAAACTCCCAATCATGGTCCGGCCGGAAAATTCCATTGTCCTTGAAGCGGGAAGAGACCATAAATGAATAAAGATTCCGGTGATAATCATAAGGATATCCATCCCGCTTGTGCACAGCGATATCAAGGTAATATGTTCCGTTGACAAGATTGACCCGGTTTAAACGGCAGATCACCTTTTGAGGGCCTTCCATGAACTGAGGCTGATAATCCTCCAGGAAAGTATTGGTTCCATAGCAGCAAATTCCCTGGGAATTAAAAATCCCGATCCCAAAAACAAAATCCTTCCGGCAGGAATAGGCTTCTACATCCATTTCGATCACCATGCCCTCTTCCGGATGAAAAACATGCTTGGCTTTTCCATTTTTTCCCAGGATACGGACGTTTTTTATTTCGATTTCTCTTTTTCCCCACCGGTTTTCACGCCGTTCTTCTTCAAAGTTTTCCTGCTCCGTGACTTCCTGCTGGCGCTTTTCAAAATCATCTTCCTTTTTATCGGTTACATCCTGAAGATACGCATCAATGACCCGGCGGGACTCGCCGATTGTTTGGACCTGCCCGTTTTTCAGCCATGCCACCCGGTCACAAATTTTTTCCACCGTGCTTAAATCATGGCTGACAAACAAAATAGTCTTTTTTCTTCTTCGGAAATCATCAATCCGGTCCAGGCACTTGGGTACAAAAGAAGCATCCCCTACCGCCAGGACTTCATCCACCAGCAGCACATCCGGATTGACATTGATAGCAATGGAAAAGCCCAAACGCATATACATTCCCGATGAATACGTCTTCACCGGGGCATCAACAAAATCTTCTAATTCTGCGAACCGGATGATATCATCAAATTTCCGGTCGATTTCCTTGCGGGTCAGCCCCAGCATGATCCCATTGATATAAATATTTTCCCGCCCGGTTATTTCCGGATGAAATCCCGCTCCCAATTCAATCAACGCGGATACTTTACCCTGCACATTCACCTCGCCGGAAGTGGGTTTGTTGATTCCGCTGACAACTTTTAATAAGGTGCTTTTCCCAGACCCATTCTCCCCCACAACACCGAAGGTGGTGCCCTTGCCCACGGAAAAGCTGACATTGTCCAGAGCTTTGACTACTTCATCCGGGCGCAGCGATCGGAATAAATCCCCTTTCAAGAGAGCGCTTTTAAAGGTCTTAAAGCGATGGTGAGATGAATATTTCTGGTAGATTCTAGTAAGATTTTTCACTTCAATCGCGGGCGGCATTTATACCTCCTCCGGAAAAGAATCCCGCAGCCGGTCGAATATATAATACCCCACAAACAGCAGCAGCAGGGAAAAGAGAAAAGTGACGCCCAACCGTTTCCAACGAATCAGCTCCCCCCAATAAACACAATTTTGATATCCCCACATAATATGGGTCATGGGATTTAAATTTAAAAATGTCTCCAGCAGGGAATGTTCCTGAACCGTCCGGAATGTCATCGGATAGATGATGGGAGAAGCGAAGAACCAAAAAGTCAGCAGGTTATTGAGAATATCCTTGATATCGCGAAAATGAACCGTCAGCGCGGATATTAAAAAACAAAATCCCAGGGTAAAAACATACTGCACAATGATGACAAAAGGTAAAAACAATAAGTAAGGCGTGTATGTTCTCCCCAGAATGGGAACAAAGATAAGCAGAATCGGCAATCCCAGCAGAAAATGGATAAAGTTACTGGTCACGACCACGACGGGAAGAATCTCGGTGGGGAACAGCATTTTTTTGATCAAATTCCCCTGCACAATCAGGACATTAGCCGATTCCATAGACGATGCTGCAAACCATACTTGCCACGGAAGAACTCCGCAGAACAGGAACAGGGCATACAGCCAGGGGGATTCGTTGAAAGCGGGATCGCGGGGCATGATAATAAAACCAAAAACCACGGTATAGACTACCAGCAGCAGCAGCGGATTGACGAACGACCAAAAAAAACCCAGAATTGTGCCTCGGTAACGGGCTTTCAACTCCCGGCTGACCAGACTCTGAATCAGCATCCGGTATTTATACAGGCCGATAAATTTACGAATCAGTCTTAACATGAGATCTTCCTCTGAATATTTCTTCCGCTTCTTCCGTATACTCCCCATCCTCCTGATAAATGATGAGAGGGGGGAAATTCTTTTCACATCCGCCGGAAAAATCAATTTCACCTAAAAAAAGACCGGGCTCTGTGCTGGAGCGGGAAACCACGGCCCGCCTGCACCGGACCCCAAGCCCGTACTGCCGGACGGCTTCAAGAAAATAGCTTTCCTGCCGGCAGGGATAGATAAAAAATGCCTTTCCGTCCGGCTTCAAACATGCGGCTGTCACATTCATAACATCATACAGGTCGCAGGTCAACTCGTGCCGGGCAATCGCTTTCTCCCGGGAAGCACTGATTTGGCCTCCGCCCTTTTTAAAATACGGCGGATTGGAAAAAATTTTATCAAATTTCCGGCCGGGAGAAAATGACCGCAGGTCGCCTTCCCTGATTGTAATGCGGTCTTCCAGCCGGTTGAGCCGGACATTGCGGTGCGCCATATTTGCCAGGGAAGGCTGCAGTTCGAGCGCAGTGATATGGGCGAAAGCTTTTATACTTAACAGCAGGGAAATGATGCCGGAACCGGTTCCCAACTCCAGCAGTTCATCCTGCCGTTCCGGCTGAATAAAATCAGCCAGGACGGGCGCATCAAGAGAAAACCGGTATCCTTTTTTCTTTTGCAGGATTCGAATCCGGCCGGCGAAAAAAGTATCCAGCGTTTCATCATCATCCTTCATCCGCTGAATATTCATCCTCTTCACTTTCCGCAGTAAATACAAGGAC
>CAYRTV010000138.1:0-7316 GCA_964427225.1 uncultured Eubacteriales bacterium | reverse complement strand
GCAAAGCGGCCGATCACAAACAGGCACAGCGACTTATTACATTATGTCGCTGTGCCTGTTTGTGATCGGCCGCTTTGCCTGCACGGCTATGATGAAATTCATTAAACCTCGGAATCTGCTGACCGGGCTGGCCGTCTTGGCCGTTGTCTTGACCATGATCGCCATTTACGGGAAGGGCTTTTACGGTATTTACGCCCTGGTGGGCATTTCCGGGTGCATGTCGCTGATGTTTCCCACTATTTACGGACTGGGGATCGAAGGGCTGGGAGAGGATACCAAAATAGGCGGCGCCGGGATGATCATGGCCATAGCCGGGGCCGCTTTTCTGACTCAAATTCAAGGGATTGTATCCGACCAATCCGGCAACATCATTCTGGCGTACTGGGTGCCGGCCATTGCCTTTGCCGTGATTGCCTTTTATGCAGCGGTGATTGCACGCAAACACGAGAAGAGCATGGCTTAAGCACTAGTTGAGCTGTTTTTACTCCATACTGGAATTAAATCCGGAAATCATCCGGAACAGGCGCGGCATTTTTTCTTTGATTCTCTGGATGACTTCCGGCTGGACGGACTTCCGGCTGAAGGGGACCCGTTTGACATATTCCTGAATATTGCCTGCCTCGCGGCCGTATTTGTAGGCATAGGTAAAACCGCCAAGGGTATCAAGTTCGATATTGTGATTGAGCAGGTTGGGAACAGAAACAAAGAACCGGCTTTCACGTTTTTCTCCGGAATTGAATAGTGAATGATCCCGTAAAAATTCAAACAGTTCATGCGCTGTATTTTCCGCAGGGTCCACCATAACGATATCCGGGCTCATAATATCCCGGTAGATATACTCACCGTTTTCCCGGTAGTTGTAGAGCCGGTCCAGTTTATCTGAAAAAACATCCTCATAAAACGGATAATGGGTACAGCCCAGAATCACAGCTTTAAGGGGACTGGGTTTGTCTGCGGCCTTAATCTGTTCCAGCAGCGAGACCAAATGGTAAGAGATGTAGTTTTCAATGGAATTGAGCTGAATTTCATCCGGATCATTCCTGTTTCCTGAATATAGAATCTGATGATCGCTCCAAACGAATTGATAACGGTCTAAGATTTCCATGCGTATGGGAGCTTTTGGATTGGTGAGTGACGGCCCTTTATATTCGTTTCTGGCTGAAACCGCCCCAGTCTTAATATAGTCGGCCACACCATCAATGGCTCCAGCCAGGCCGATACCGGCTTGCTGGAAACTGTCGATCTCACCGCTTAATGGATAGGCAGTGACTTGTTTCTCGATCTCATCAGGATAACCCATGGAAGCAACGGTTCCTTCTGTGGCCATAACACCTATGCCGCTGTTTCCCTTCGGCGGAAGCTGGTCCAAGGCTCCCTTGACGCCGGCGGTGATCACACCGAGGACAGGCATATTCAGTTCCGCTTTTCGTATGAAGTTTTCGATGTCGGTTTCTCCGTAAGCTGTGGCTGTATTGCAGGCGATGACCACGGCTTTTATCTGTTCTTTGTCTCTTTGATAATCCGTGTCATCGGCGCTTTTGTAATATTTTTTCTCCAGCAAAAACTGGACATCTTTGAGGATATGCTCTTTTAACAATTCGACCTTGCCGGCATCCGGGTAATTCCCATAGGGCATATTGGCTTGATCTCCAAGATAAACAAAAGATTCGTTATGAAAATCCGCTTTGTCGTCACCATCCGGGTCCGCCTGGCGCGTCTGATTATCATGACCGTCATAATTGATAATAGCATTTAAGACCGTCAGCCCCCCAGTTCCGGAATCAAAAATTCCGATTGGCAAGCTCTGCCTTTGACTGGGATAATTAGCCGCATCGAGATAGAAAAAACTGGCAGAATCATTGAGAATGACGTCTTCCAGACTTTGTTTAGAATGAGTCTGCTTGCCGCAGTTAATCAGCACAAGGGCTGTAAGAATAAATATAACCGCTTTAAATCTTTTAAAACCAAATCGGGGTCGCACCATGAAATCCGGTTTCATGGTGCGACCCCATTGGCGGCTGTTTCGGTCACAAATTGCCGGTCTATTTGGGGCATCATCGTTTTTCCCACAGATTCATTCTAATCAATAATGACCCATTTTTTCAATATTTTATGATGGGCTGGGCGGCTGAAGGCCTCATGATGACATGATAGATTCATTTCAAGGCAAACTTTGAAAGTTTGACCATCCAAGACCTCGGCAGAAATCTCGTTGAGTGAATCTGAATTTTTGGATAAACGCCGGGAATGGTGATACGCTTCCCGCCATGGTCTTCCGGTATGCGCATTTTGCGACTTTCCGCACATCCATCACTCCGAATTTCATATAGAGCACATCTCCTTCTCCTGCTTTTTCCTGCAGGCTTCCAGCCAGCTCTTTCAATTCCTTTTCTTTTCCTGTCAACTCGTGTATATTAATTCACTTATATCATTTCTTTTTTACCCTGCGCAAATCCTGAATTTACACAAGACAGTATTATGACAGAAGAAAAATATATGACCAAAGGCGTGAAAATCCTTATGGGCGACCCCAAGAAAGCGATTTTGAAGCTTTCGGCTCCGATGATGCTGGCCATGCTGCTTCAGGCTGTCTACAATATCGCAGACGGCATCTGGGTGGCCGGCTTAGGCGCGGACCAGTTGGCGGCGGTGGGTCTTTTCTTTCCGTTTTTTATCATCATTGTGGCCTTGGGAGCCGGCATTGGAGTCGGCGGCAGTTCTGCGATTTCCCGCGCTATCGGCGCCGGCAATAGAAAGGACGCGGAAAACACGGCCTCTCACACTATTCTGTTTTCTTTCGCAGTATCACTGGTGCTCGGTTTGGCTGTTCTGCCTTTTACTGGGGACCTTTTTACATCTCTGTCAGGAAATGGCGAGGTCGGCCGTATGGCGGCTGAGTATGCACGGATTCTTTTCGGCGGGGCTTTTATCCTGGTATTTTCCCATATCGCCAATGCCATTCTTCGGGGAGAAGGCGCGGCCAAGAAGGCCATGTACGGGCTGGCTTTAGGTTCGGTCTTAAATATCGGATTGGATCCATTATTCATTTATGGATTCAATATGGGTGTCGTGGGCGCAGCTTGGGCCACTCTTATTTCCATAACCATATCCGCCTTGCTGTTTTCCTATTGGCTGTTTATTCAGAAAAAAACCTATCTGCGAATCACCTTTCGGGGATTTAAATACAATTCAGGAATATTAAAGGAAATCCTTGCTGTAGGCTTTCCTTCGTCTCTAGCCCAGATTTCCATGTCTGCCGCCATGATCATTCTCAATGTCGTGGTGATTCAAGCCGGGGGAACGGACGGCGTGGCTGTTTTTACCAGCGGCTGGCGTATTGTGATGCTCGGGACGATTCCGCTGATCGGAATGGCCACAGGCGTGGTATCCGTGACGGGGGCGGCTTACGGAGCAAAAAATAAAGAAAAGCTGAAGACCGCTTTCTTGTACGCAATCAAACTCGGTGTGCTGATTGAATTGACGGTGGGAATTTTGGTGGTTATTTTTGCCGGACAAATCAGTTATATTTTCAGCTATTCGAAAGAGGCATCCCGAATTCAGGATGATTTGATTTCGTTTCTCCGTATCACAGCTATATTTTATCCGGCGGTCCCGCTGGGCATGCTTACTTCCGCCATGTTCCGGGGTGTCGGGAAAGGCACCCGCTCGCTGATAGTGACTGTTTTTCGGACCATTATTCTCCAAGTGCCCGTCAGCTATATTCTTGGGATCACAATGGGCTTGGGGATTACCGGCGTATGGTGGGGAATTGTTATCGGCAATGTATCCGCCGTATTAGTGACGTTCTCCTGGGGTAAATATACGGTTGAACATATTTTGGATAAAAAGGTGTTTGAACGTGAGTAAAGTCAACCTGAACCGAAAATTCAAACTGTTTAATGAAACGTGGACACCGAAAATCGTTGGAGAGCTTAATGGTCAATATGTGAAACTGGCTAAAACCAAAGGGGAAATTGTCTGGCACAGCCATGATAAGGAAGATGAATTCTTTTTGGTTGTAAACGGAGAGTTGACCATTAAAATGAGGGATAAAGATGTCCATCTTCAAGCCGGGGAATTTTTCATTGTCCCCAGAGGTGTGGAGCATAAACCGGTCTCAGAAAAAGGTGCTGAAGTCATGTTGTTTGAACCAAAAAGCACCAAACATACCGGGGAAGTCAAAAGTGAGATGACGGTGGACAAATTGGACTGGATTTAAGGGAGGTTTCAATGAAATTAAAATCAAGTTTTATTGTTCTTATCATTTTTCTGTTTGTAAATTCGGTTGTATTAAGCGGCGGGCTGGGACACCAAGATCAGGATCTGGCCCGGCTTTATGAGCAGATTGAAAAAAATGCAGATGACCACCTTGCTTTTCTGCAGAATCTCAGCCGCATGACCAAGCAAGGCGAAGCCGCTGTCCAGGACCTGGTGGCGGAGCGGTTCAAAGCGCTGGAATGTGAAGTGGAAGTGCTGCGTATTTTACCGGGGACTCTGGAATTCAAGAATGAATTTGTCGCAGACCAGGAAGTCCCGCAAATAAAGCGCATCAGTGTTGTGGGCACGTATCCCGGAGCCGAAAACGGTCCCGGCCTCTTGTTTTTCGCCCACCCGGATAATCCCCCTCAATCAGGACTGGATAAATGGACCCATCCTCCTTTCGGTGCTGAAATCGAGGACGGCAGGCTGTACGGCTGGGGTGTCGCCGATGATTTGGCCGGTGTCGCCATCATGACGGAAGCCCTGCATGCCATCCAGCGTGCCGGGCTGAAACCTGGGGGAAATTTGGTGCTGTGCAGCACACCTGCGAAAAAAGGAGCCCAAGGTGTTATCGCGCTTCTGGACAGGGGATACACCGCTGATGCGGCGGTTTACCTGCATCCGGCCGAATCCGGGGAAGGCATGAAGGAAATCAAGGCGGTTGCTTCCGGTATGCTGCGGTTTGAGATTACAATCAAAGGCCAGGGACCGCCGACCACTGAGCCGGGAAAAACCGCCTTTGCTCATCTTGCGGAAAATGCCGTGCATAAAGCGGTCCGGGTTATTGAAGCTTTGCGGGCATTGGATGCTCGTCGCGGAGAACGGGTCCGTCATCCGGGAATACATGAGGCGGTCGGGCGTTCCACAAATCTCCTCATCGGCTATATTCATGCCGGACACGAGGGAGCGTATACCCAGGTTCCGGAAGAATGCCGGATCGGCGCCTCTCTTACTTTCCCCCCTCAGGAAAAAATGACTGATGTTCAAAGCGAGGTTGAAACTGCGGTGATGAACGCGGCGCAAACGGATCCCTGGCTGAAAGAAAATCCACCCGAAATCAAATGGCTCTTCGGCACTCAAGGTGTGGAAACGCCGGTCAGCCACCCTCTTTACCAGACGGTCAGCGGGGCGATCCGGGATGTGACCCAAAATGAGCCGTTTGTCAATCCGATGCATTCGGCCAGCGATATTCGCAATCCCTATCTGTACAGCGGAATCCCCACAGTTGGATTGGGACCGCTTGCCGGCAACCTGGCGCAAAACGGTATGGCTGATGAGTGGGTGGATATTGATGATTATATTCGTGCTGTCAAGATCACAGCCAAAATTATCCTGGACTGGGGAAAAAGAGGGAAGTGACCTGATTAGTTAGAAAAAGAAAACAATAGCGCAGCTGTCGTCCTGAGCGAAGCGAACCCATTGTCAAGGTTGTTCATTGATTATCCGGCGGTTGGGGTGTGACAAGGATTTTGTCGATGCGGAGTCCGTCCATGTCAACGACTTCAAAGAGCATACCTCCATACGTGAAACTCATGCCGCTTTCCGGTATTTGCCCCAATTTCTGTAAAATAAAGCCGGCTATCGTGGTCACCTCCGGTCCCAGTTTAACACCGGTGGCGGTTTCCACCTCATCGGTTGGAGCCGTTCCGTCAATCAGCCAGGAGCCGTCCTTTCTTTTGGCAATCCGCGGCTCGGATTTTTCGCCCTCTTCGGGTAAATCCCCGGCGATGGATTCCAGTACATCAGTGAGCGTTACCAGCCCTTGAGTGGTACCGTGCTCATCCACCACCACGGCCATGTGGACTTTTTCTTTCTTAAAAAGATTGAGAAGTGTAAGAACACGTGTCTGTTCGGGAATAAAAAGAATGGGCATCGTGAGCGAGTTGACGGCGACTTCAGAACTGCGCAGGGCTTCAGGCAGCAGCGCTTTGGTGTGCACAGCGCTGACTGGATGATCCAAGTCTTTTTCACAGACAAGCAGCCGTGATACCTGCTTCGATTCAATGGCCTTTATCAATGTGTCTCGGCCGGCATCTGTGGTGATCCATATGATCCTTGACCGTGGTGTCATGATAACGTCAACCGGCCTGTCGGCCAGGCGAAGGACAGCTTCGATCAATTTTTGTTCCTGCGGGACAAAGACGCCTTTTTGGGCGCCTTCAGCGATCAAGGATTTGACTTCATCCTCTGTTACAGTGGTTTCCCGGGCACCGGAAAGGCCGAGTATTTTCATCACTCTTTCAATCGAAATTTTGAGCAGCCAGACGGCCGGCGTGGCCAGCCAGGAGAGTCGGCGCATGGGGTGCGCAATCCGGCAGGCAATTTTTTCCGGATGGTTAAGGGCAATCCTCTTGGGAACAAGTTCGCCCATGAGCAGGGACAGGTAAGTGATAACCGCCACGGTTATCCCAATACCAATGGTTTCTCCATAGGGAGAAATAAAACGGAAAGTATCCAGCCATGCCCCGAGCCGGCCGCCTAAAGTCACTCCGCTGAAGGCTCCGGCAATGATGCCGATAAACGTGATACCTATTTGAACGGTTGCGAGAAAACGGCTGGGATCGACCATGAGGTGCAGGGCGGCTTTTGCTCCCCGGGTTTCCTGGCTCGCTAAAAATTCAATTCGGCTGCGCCTTGATGAAACCAAAGCAAGTTCCGACATGGCAAAGAGACCGTTGAGTAAAATAAGTATCAAAACGATGAGTATTTCAAGGAAAAGCATATTTATCTTCCCCGATATTCATATCAGAAAAGGGCTTTATTATCAACAAATTTTGATGATTGCAGCCAAGGCGAAAAGGACCCACATGTCATTCCAGGAGCGCAGCGACCGCTTCGTTCAGGATGACCCTTACTTGGCGTTTTCGGACAAAAATAAAATTGAAAAAACAAAAAATTTGTTTAATTTATCGAATAAATAAAGTTAAAGTATAGTCGATTTGAATAATCAAATAAACAGAGGATTTCACAAAAAAAAAGTTTTGATTTTTCATAACCCGGGTTTGCCTCAGACGATGGAAATATGCTTATTCAATTATAATAAATGCTGAATTTAA
>CAYRTV010000137.1:0-7348 GCA_964427225.1 uncultured Eubacteriales bacterium | reverse complement strand
TCCTCGCCGCAAGCCGAAATCTGCAGCAATCTCGGCCTGTGAATAGCCCAGGCACAAGACTCAGGACGGTTCTAACTTCTCACTTCTTACTTCTTACTTTTCACTTTTTACTAAAGACAACCTTCCCGTCAATAATCGTATACACCACATCCGTTTCCAGGATCTCCGCTTCCGGAATCTCGAGTAAATTACGGTCAAAGACGGTGATATCCGCAAATTTGCCCGGCTCCAACGAACCCCGCTTGTCTTGTTCCAAGGCCGCCAGTGCATTATTAATGGTGAATGCCTTCAGCGCTTCTTCCCGGGATATCTTTTGTTCCGGAAACCAGCCTTCTTCAGGCTTCCCGTTGAGAGTTTTCCTGGCCACAGCGGCGTAGATCAAATATTTGGGATGCATATGATAGAGGGCGGCGCTGGTCCCGGGCCAGTCCGACCCGAAGCTGAGAATAGCCCCGTTATCCAGCAGGGATTTGAAGGCATAAGCCCCCTTGCAGCGTTCGGTCCCGATACGCTCTTCCATCCAGCGCATATCATCCGAAATATGGTAAGGGTTGACTTCCGCGATGACGCCCAATTCCTGAAACCGCGGGAAATCTTCTTGCCTAATCACCTGGGCATGGATGACCCGGAATCCGGTTAGATCCACGCCTTCATTTTTCAGGCGTTCGTAGAGGTCCAGCATTTCCGCGACCCCGCGGGTGCCGATGGCATGCACGTTGGGCACAAATCCCGCATCCAGCCCGGTTTGGATCAGATCATACATCTTTTCCATATTCCGGGTTGTATATTGAGGATGGTCGGAGGTATGCCGCCGCCAATGACCGTAATTGCTGGGCTGATCATTGTAGGGTTCAAAAAACAAGGCGCCGTGGGTTCCCATAATGCCGTCGATATAGCCTTTAAGCGCTCCGTAGCGCAGCCAAGCGTCAGGCTGTTTGGTTTCCGGGTGCAGGCCCAGGGTCAGGCCTTTTTCCTTCATTTCGTCACCGCGGGAAAGATCGGGCCGCAGCCATACCCGGCAGGTCAGCTCGCCGTTTTGCTGCAGCTCCACAAACCGCTCCGTCTGCTCGGGTACCGCGATGTCATGCACTTCAACAATCCCGGCCTCGCGCAAGGCTTTAAGCGCCGCCCGGTTTTCATTCAGCAGCCGCTCATGGGATTTAGGTTTGACGGCGTCCCGCAGTTTCTCGAATGCAGGAGAAGGCCGATCAACGATTCCGGTAGGCCGTCCCTGCAGGTCAAATTCCATTCCATTATAGATCCCTTCCGCCATGCCCGCGGCTTCCAGGGCTGCGGTATTGGCCAGCCATTTTTTATAATCATAACGGCAGATAAAAACCGGATTGTCGGGTGTGATCTCATCGATCATAGCCCGGTGGGGGCTCCAGGGTTTTTTCTTCTTGGAACTGTCCTTTCCGGCGTCTCCTAAAGCCCATTGTTCATAAGCGCCCCATAGGCCTTCCGTAATCCATTCCCCGTCATCGAGGATGTCAACCACCCGGCTGATTTCCTTCCGCAGGCCTTCCTCATCCGAAACAGTCATCAGGTTGGCATCGTTGATTAAAGCCCCGGCCCGGTTAAAATGCACATGCCCGTCGATAATGCCGGGAGTCACGAATTGCCCTTTTAGGTCGATAACCCGGGTTTCTTCGCCGACATCCTTTTCCGCTTCTTCCCCGGTCTCGAAGACCGCCGTGATCGTCTTTCCCGTCACGGCCAGCGCTTCGGCAACCGGCTGTTCCGGATTCACGGTGTATATTATTCCATTGGTCAGCACCAGGTCCGCCGGCGGGACCGGCTCTTCTGTCCGGCATCCCGGAGTCATGAATATTGCGGTTATAAGGGCGAAAATACTTAAATAAACAAACGACTTTCCCATCGCAAGTCCTCCTTTTTACTAATCTTACTATAAATATTCCCTGTCAAAACGGCTTCGTCTTGATGAGCCGGAACCGATTCTACAGATGATGTGCTTTGAGATCCTTCGGCCCGCTGCCGCAGGCTTCAGGATGACATGTTTCGGCTTGTGAACAAGCCAAATTGTATCTTTCATGCTGAAAAAACGATTATAACAAAATTATTCGGCGTATTCTATTAACCAGGACCGGTTGGGTTACCTCGTTAAATGATTTGAGATGTCATCCCCAGGCCGCATTAGCGGCCGTGGGGATCTTAGAGTGTTTCGCCGAAGAAATCGGTTCCGTCTCTCCTCACGAAAAACCCTAAGATTCCCGTCGCTTCCGCTCCGGGAATGACATGAAAAACGACGAGGATTGTCAATCAATTCTATATCGTTTATATTAAAATTATCGTGTTTAGACCTAGGAGGGACCATGCATAAAATGCATATAAAAACCACCCCGGCTGTTCTGGCCGTTATCCTTCTCGTTATGACAGCGGCGGCCGGAGCCGCGCAGACTGAATCGGAGGATGTTGATTTCGCAGTCAATGTCTGGCTGAAAACAGGACCGCTGCCGGTTCATATGCCTGCATTCCACACTGATACCGTACCGGAATTTACAGCGGAAAATATTTTAAAGTTCGATGTACAGGATATGTCCAGCTTAACCCCCATAAACGGAGAAACCCTGGCCTGGGTAGACGGAAAATCTTATTCCTGGGACACTATCCAGGCGCCGGACCGAAAGCTGGTGCTGCCCCCGTCTGAGAACATGTCTCTGACATATCTGGCCGCCTATATCGAAGTCCAGCGCTGGACCCGGGCTAGATTATCCCTGCGCAGCCCCCAGATCTTCCGGGTTTACCTCAATGGAAATCTGGTTTCGACCAAAGCTGTCGCCAACAACAACCGGGACAGCGATACCAGCGGCCGTAAATCCTCGACCGACCTGGACCTGGAAACCGGCAAACATCTCCTCATTATCAAAATGCTGTACCTTCCTGAAATGCACAATGAGTGGATCATGGAAAATGAATTAACCATAAAACCGGCCTATGCCGTTCCCCGCCCGCAGGTTTCCCTTTCCCCGCAGCATTCGGTGACATTGGCCCATATTCTGGAAGCTCCCGCTTCCCGGTCCGTATCGTTATCCCCGGACGGTGAGCTGGGCGCTGTGACCATCAGCCGTTCCTATCCGCCGGACGGCAGAACGGAAACCTGGATCAATATCTACCGCATGGATGACCGCAGCCTGTTCCGCAGTTTCCGCGGGGGCCGGCAGGTTTCCCGGGTCAATTGGTCTCCGGAAGGCCGTGTATTCTCCTATGTCAGCCGGGATAAAGACAAGGGGACTCTATGGATGGTGGACTTAGATACGGACATATCCAAACCGGTGCTGAAGGACATTGACAACCTCGGCATGCATGCCTGGGCGCCGGATGGACAATCCCTTGTCTATTCGGTAAGCGAGGAAGGCGAAAAGGACCGGCCGGGCGTAAAGCGCCTCCGCAGCCTGGAAGACCGGCAGCCGGGCGCGCGCCGGCGCAGCTATCTGTACCAGGTCCGCTTGGAGGACAGCTTCCGTCGGCGTTTAACCGCGGGGGATTTGTCCACTTACTTGAATTCTTTCCATCCTTCAGGACACAGCTTGCTCTTTACCCGTTCCGTTATCGATTACTCCCGCCGGCCTTATTCCCAAACGCAAGTGTTCACCTTGGACATGGAATGCTTGACAGCGGAGCTGCTCCATGAAGGCCCTTGGCTCCATTCCGCGGAATGGAGCCCTGACGGCAGCCGGATTCTTATCCTGGGCGGGCCGTCCGCGTTCGGTTCCGCCGGCGTCAATGTTCCCAGGGATATGATCCCCAATGATTACGACACGCAAGCCTATCTGATGGATCCGGAAACAAAAGAAGTTGAGCCTATCACGAAAACATTCGCCCCCTCTATCACGCAGGCGGTTTGGACGCCCGGCGGAAATGCAATCTATTTGGTTGTGACGGAAAAATCCTACCGGACTCTTTACCGGTATGAATTGTCCGATAAATCCTTCACCCGGATACCCACTCCCGGTGAAGTGATCCACCAATTCACCCGGGCAGAAAAAGTGTCATCAGCTCTGCTGATCGCATCCGGCGCCGCCATGCCCCCTAAAGCCTATGGTTTGGATTTGGATTCAGGCGACAGTTTCCTGTTCGCCGATCCCGGAGCCAAGGCTTACCGGCATGTCCGTTTCGGGGAGGTGAAACGGTGGACTTTCACCAATCCGGACGGCGTTGAGATTGAGGGCCGGGTCTACTATCCGCCGGGTTTTGATCCGGAAAGGACATATCCCGCCATCATCAATTATTACGGCGGCACCTCTCCGGTGGAGCGGAGCTTCGGCGGCCGCTATCCGCTGAATTATTATGCGGCCAACGGTTATGTGGTGTATGTTATGCAGCCCAGCGGCGCCACCGGTTTCGGCCAAAAATTTTCCGCCCTGCATGTCAACGACTGGGGCAATATCGTCTCACGGGAAATCATCCAAGGAGTTAAAAAATTCCTGAATGCCCATTCCTTTGTCGATCCGGAGCGCATCGGCTGCATCGGTGCCTCATACGGCGGGTTCATGACCATGCACCTGCTGACCCGCACCGATATGTTCACCACCGGCATCGCCCATGCCGGCATCAGCAGCCTGGCCAGCTACTGGGGCGAGGGATACTGGGGATATTCCTACAGCGCGGTGGCCACAGCCGACGCCTTCCCCTGGAACCGCCAGGACATTTATGTGAATCAAAGTCCGCTCTTTAACGCGGACAAAATCTCCACGCCCCTGCTGCTTCTCCACGGCAATGTGGACACCAATGTGCCGCCCGGCGAAAGCACGCAGCTTTTCACCGCGCTCAAACTGCTGGGCCGGGAAGTGGAATACATCCAGATCCAAGACCAGAATCACCACATCATGGAATACAATAAGCGGATGCTTTGGACCAAAACCATTATCGCCTGGTTCGACCGCTGGCTGAAACAGGACCCCCACTGGTGGCGGTATCTCTATCCGCCCCCCAGCGGGATAAAGCAGTGATTCAGATGAAAGGAGACATACTATGATAAATCCAACTTGTGCTTATTGTGCAGACAAACCCTGTTACCAGGGCATTACCGACCCCGACGCCTGGCCGCGTTTCTGCCCCATGCGGAATTTCCCCGAACTGGTGGAATCCACCCGCAGCCGGTATGAAGACAAGGATCTCCATACATTTTTCCTGCAGGCGGCCATCACGGAACGGGAAGCCTACGCTGTTAAACCGGCCCGCGAAGAAGGCCGCACGGTACCGGTCCGGCCCCGCATCCGGGAACTATCCGCTTTCGCCCATAAAATCGGAGTTGACCATGTGGGCATCGCCTTCTGCATCGGCCTGGCCGAGGAAGCCAAACGCGCGGCCCGCATCCTGGAAAGCCATGATTTGAAAGTCAGCTCAGTCTGCTGCGCCTGCGGAGTGATCGATAAAACCGAACTGGGTATTCCTAAGGAAGAAAAAATCCGCAATCCGGAAAACTTCGAAGCCTCCTGCAATCCTCTGCTGCAGGCGGAAATCCTCAACCGGGTTAAGACCGGATTCAATATCATCGTCGGCCTGTGCGTCGGCCATGACATGCTGTTCACCAAATTTTCGGAAGCCCCGGTGACCACCCTGGTGGTCAAGGACCGCTTCACCGGCCACAATCCGGTGATCACCCTTTACACCCGGTATCACCGGGATATTGTTTAACATGTCATCCCCAGGCCGCCTCTTTTGCCTTTTTTTGGGGATGAGAGTACACTATTGCCAGCAAATGATGAAAACCGTGCAGGAGGGCGATGCTATGAAAAAATATATTAAACCTGCCTTATTGGCCGGAGCTTTTTTTGTGACGGCGGTCCTGTCACTTTCAATGCCGGCCTCCCGCGCCGGTCAAGACATCCAGGTCAGGCTGCAGGACGTGGAGCCTTTTCTCTACTGCAGCGTCAGCCATAGAGGGCCCTACAGCCAAATGGCCGAAGCCATGGACCAGCTTGTACTGAATATGCAGCAGCAGAACCTCAGTCCGGCCGGCCAGCCCTTTTCCATTTATCATAATACGCCAGAAGACACCGCGCCCGCCCAATTGGAGTGGGAACTGGGCTTCCCCATTCCCGCCCAGCTCATGCCCCAGCCGCCGCTCAACCGCGGCGAGTGGACTTATACGCAGGTCGCCGCAACCCGCCATACAGGGCCTTATGAGCAGTCCGGAGACACAATCCTTGCGGTTTTCGAATGGATCGAAGACAACGGCTATTCTCCAGCCGGCCCCATCCTGGCCCGCTATCTCAACATGCCCGGTGAAGTCCCGGCATCGCAGCTCCAGACCGAAATCTGGGTGCCGGTTAACGAACAGTAGCCGCTTCTCAAAGTAACGAAAGCCTGTCATTCCCTGAGCGCGGCGACAAAAATCGCAGGCGGCTTCTGAATTCATCTCAAATCTTAAAAGCCAATCAGAATTAATGTGCCTCGCGATTAAAGGATTTTTAAAGAAACGGACGTATGCCGCCGGTTTTCGGCGTTTTGCGTTTATGCTAATCCAAATACCGGATGTTTTTATTACGGAGATTGGTTCCAATTATCTGTTCCAGCCTGGATTATAATGGTCTTTTCCCATCTTAAGTTTCCGGATAATTTTTTCATCTGCCTGCTTTCCATTGATGATAATTGATTTCTTCTCCGGATAAACAATCCCACAATTAATTTCAACTCCCTTTTCTTGAATGTAATCCTCAATGCTGTTTATATATTTTAACGATCTGCCAGATTTTTGGTCAGCAGATAAAAACAAGATATCTTTAGTGGGATATTTAAGCTCTTTGATATACGTAATTATATTATTCTGCTGATCATAATAGTATTTGAACAATAATGCAGTAAAAAACAAACCCAAAATTAGCAGATAATTCCCTATTTGTTTCAAACTTGCTTTTTTCATTTTCCCCCCTTTTTCACATGACCAATCATATTCGCACTTATTAAAATGAGAAATATATCCCTAAAAATAACTCCTATTCCATCTAAATAACTTTTTGGGGATGCATTATCTAAAGAAAAACACCCGCATCCAGAGTACTGACTGGTTATTAAATGCAATCCAATGTAAAAGATAAAGACAACAAGAAGAAAGATTATTAAATAGACAGTTTCTTTCAAAAAATCATTTAAAACCACTGTCGCACCAAGGACAAACTCCAAGACGGGGAGGAAAGCAGCTACAGCCGGGAAAGCAAAAAAACAATTTTTGAATTTTTCAGGTCTTGAATAACATTCATCATCATCAACCCTTTTTTTTGTATCAAAAAAAATGTGTCAAGTTTTTTTCATGGATGTCAACGCAAAGTAAAAATGTCCGGTTCTTAGCAACGTAGAAATGTCCGGTTTTGTCATTACCCTATTT
>CAYRTV010000136.1:0-7353 GCA_964427225.1 uncultured Eubacteriales bacterium | reverse complement strand
TCACGTGACTGGAGGTTCAGACGTGTGCTCTTCCGATCTGCAGGGTGGTGGAGAAAAGCGTGTCCGGCAGCGGCGGCACAATCCCGTCAAAGGTGAACCCGCATTTCTCGACGATTTCAAAGGTGGTGTGAAACATTTTTTCCGCGCCGGCTCCGAATTTTTTCCAGGCAGCCGCGGCCTGGTCCGGCCCGAAAAAGCCCATATACCGCTGCAGGCGTTTTTTTTCGGTCGGGAACGGTTTCTTATTATGGATGGCATGAAGCAGGATCAGCCTTTCTGGGTGATCTATGAACTTCAGCGGGTTGGCCCAGACCAGAGGACACGCGGCAGCCGCAGACACTTCCCGGGCCAGCGAATAGTTCCTGAAATCTCCGCCCACATAAAAATCGTCTCCCCGCAGCCGCTTCGCCGTTTTGCCGCCATCATCCGGTCCCTTGCCGGGCAGATAGATCACCACCAGTCCGGAGGTATCTTTAATCTGTTTTCCGTTGAGGATGGCCATCAGGTTCCAATAGCCCCCCCGTTCTTTGACCAAAAACACAAAGCGGCCGTCCGCCGTATCAATCTCACATCCGCAGACCGGGCGGACACCGTATTCCCGGGCCGTATGGCTCCACCGGCCCCAGCCGTAAAGGTTTTCCCGGTCGGACAGAACCGCAGCCGGCAAATTCCTCCGTCGAGTCCACCCGGCCAGCTCGGATAACAAAGCGCCCCCCTTGCCCTTGCTGTAAACCGAATGAACGCGCAGCGGAACAAAGGGAATACTCATAATCAGGCTCCCTCACCGGGTTAAAGAGGCGGTTTTGAGAACATAGCCCTGCTCCGGCGTGAATTCATACAGGTCATCCAGCATTTTTTCCCGTGCGGTGACCAGCGACCCGAAACCGTATTTTTGCCGGACTTTCGATACCGCGGAACCCAGATGCTCTTCCCGGGGAGAATACGGCTTAAATAATGAAAGCGGCTTGTGCCGCACTAAGTCCGAGCCTTTCACCCCGATCAGCCGCAGCGACAAGCGGGATCCGGAATGCAACCCGGCAAAAAGATCCCGTGCAATCCGGAAAATATCTCCCATTTCCCGCACCGGCTCCACCAGCAGCCGGCGCCGGGATTCGGTCCGGAAATCCGACCACCGCAGCTTCACCTCGATAATATGCGCGAACAATTTTTCCTGCCGCAGTCCCAGGCTCAACCGGTCGCAAAGATACGCCAGATGCGCCAGCAGCAGGCGCTGTTCCCAGATGTCCTGCAGAAAAGTGGTCTCCCGGGAAAGGGACTTAGAGGTGTCATTCCGGTCGACTGGACGGTGGTCCAGCCCCCGGACCTGCAGATAGATCTCCTCTCCGTTCAGCCCGAACAGCGAACGCAGCGTAGCTCGCGGCAGGCCCAATAAGTCGCCGATTTTGCGGACATTGAGCATATGCATGATAACCTGCGCTTTCGGGCCGATGCCCGGCAGCTGCTCGATATCCAGGCCTTTTAAAAACTTTTCCTCATCTCCGGGAGGAATCTCTTCCAGCCCGCCGGGCTTGGCCTTTCCCGTGGCCAGTTTGGCCAGTCCTTTGCTGGATCCGGCTCCCGCGGATACGGAAATGCCCAGCTCTTTTTCCACGGCGGTTTTTATGTCCCGGGCCGCTTTCGAAAACGACGGATACAGCCGGCGGCAACGGGTCAGGTCCAGGTAAGCTTCATCCAGAGACGCAGCTTCCACATCCGGAGTAAACCGGGATAAGACCTGTATAAAACGGCGGGAAAAGGCCTGATAAATCTGAAAATTGCCTCTTAAAAAAACACCCTGGGGACACAGGCGGTTGGCCTTCGCCAGGGGCATGCCGGACCGGACGCCGTACTTGCGGGCTTCGTAGGAAGCGGTTGATGCGACCCCTCTCTCATGGGGAAGCCCGCCTACAATGACCGGCTTCCCCTTAAGAGAGGGATTAAGCAAAACTTCCACCGCCGCAAAAAAGGCGTCGATGTCCACATGCAGAATATATCTTCTTTTCACGCATCCTCCTTGGGGACACTTCTCCCCGAACTGAATTTTAATTTTTATTTGATACTGACAGCCGCCGGTTCCGCCTGGCCGCACGGATGATTCACGGCCGGCTCCTGCAGCCGAAGCTTTAGTATTTTCGCAGCACGCCGATAACCCGGCCCAGAATCTTTAGGCGGGCCACCCGGATCGGCTTGAACTCCGGATTTTCCGGAATCAAAAAGATGTCTCCGTTATCCAGCTTTAAGCGCTTGAGAGTTATGGACCCGTCATCCAGGTAAGCCACCACCATCTCTCCGGAATGCGCCTGGTTGGTCCGCTCCACCAGCACCCGGTCGCCGTCGTCGATATAGGCATCCACCATGCTTTTGCCTTCTACTTGAACGCAGAAAACATTGCCGCGCTTCCGTCCCACCATCCATTCCGGGACTTCCACCGCTTCGCCGCGCTCGTCAAACATTTCCCGGGGGTTGCCGGCGGGGACCAAGCCCAGCAGCGGAACCTTGACCTGCGCCTCGCCGGATGGAAATCCGGCCAGCTTGATCTCGCCTTCCTCGCGGCGCAGATAGCCTTTTTTTTCCAAGCTTACCAAATGCTTAAAGACCGCTGAAGGGGAGGAAATATCCAAAATGTCTCCCAGCTGACGCACCGTAGGTGCGTAGCCATTGTCCAAAACGAAATGCTCCACCGTCTCCAACACTTGTTTTTGCCGGGCAGTTAGATGTGCCCTGGTTATGTTTACCATTATGTTCACCTTGCTTGGATAAGATACTCCCCGGCCGCCGGTTTGTCAAGGGATTGGGAAAAATTTTTATCGCATATCTCAAATCTCAAAACTCAAATCTGATATTCACTCAATGCAGATCATAAACACGCACACAGCAAACCGACTGAACAGACCGAATCGACAGAATAGACTGAAAAGACTTAGATAGACCTAGACGGACCTAGATAGACTAGATAAACGCGAGCGAAGCAAGCCTAGAGGAAAGAAGTGTAGAGCGGTGAAGGGAATTTCGAAGATTCGGCCTTACTTCTTCAGGTCCCGGATATATTTGACCGCCTGCATCCCGGCGGTGGCGCCTTCACCAGCGGCGGAAACCACCTGCAGTCCGCCGCAGGTCACGTCGCCGGCGGCGAATACGCCATCAAGGTTAGTGCGCTGAAAACGGTCCACCACCACGCACTGCCGGCTGTCCAACTGCAGCCCGGCTTTATTAAACAGGGACGCACTGGCTTGCTCCCGCAGAATGAAAACGCCAGCCACATCCAGCTCCTTTTTAGAGCCGTCTTCATCAAAAACAATATTCTCCACTCTCTGCTCGCCGTTGATCTTTTTGATACCGGTTTTCTCATGCAGGTCCACATCCGCTTCCCGGATCTTGGACATGGTCTCATCGGAAATCTTGAGGGATCCCCCGGGAAACCAGTGCACCTTGCATCCCATTTGCCGCAGGGTCAGAATATCCTCAGCCGCGTCTTCCGACCGGCCTACAGCCGCCACCGTTTTATTACGGAATATGGGGCCGTCGCAAACGGCACAGTAGCTGACTCCCTTGCCTAAAAGTGTTTCTTCCCCTTCAATCAAACGGGATTTTGGCAAAGACTTGCCGGTGGCGACAATCACAGCCTTTGCCTGGAATAATGTCTTGCTGGTAGTGGCGAATTTCGGCTGCGTGGAAAGATTAAAATCGATCGCTTCCTCCTGCCGGATTTCCGCTCCGAAATGACGGGCATGATCTTCCATTTTTTTCAGCAGATCCAGGCTGTTTATGGAAACAAAACCCGGATAATTCTCCAGTTCGTATCCAATGGAGAGCCGGGACCCGCCCCGGCCTTTAAGAAGAACTGTTTCCACCCCGGCCCGGGCGCCGTAGACCGCTGCGGTCAGTCCGGCCGGTCCGCCTCCGATAATCAGAATATCCGCTTGCTTATTTTGAATTTCAGGCTGCTGCATGGTTCGCTCCTTCTCCCATTCGTCCTTTCGAGACCGCTTTCATTTTATTATGTCGTATACATCGCCAAAAAGCAAAAGTTGCGGTTAGGGCGGGGCGAAATCAGGAAAATTTCTTACCGATGGAAAAGGCGTCACCCAGATATTTTCCGGTGGCAAAATACTTGCCGGTTTCCGGAGCGTAAATGATCGGTTTGACCTTTTCCAAATCCGGCAGGCCGGCCGGGCCGAGAACGGATTCTTCCGCCAATACATTGAGGATTTCCCCGACAAACTGGATATGGGCGCCGATATCCACCGTCTTCTGCAGGCGGCACTCCAAGACTAAGGGGAATTCTTTGATATAAGGAGCGTGCACATGCTCCGATGCAGCCGGAGTCAACCCGGTTTCAGCAAATTTATCCCGCTTTTTTCCAGAGACCATACCCGCATAATCGCAGGCAGCGGCGTGTTCCTCGCTGGGTATATTTATAGTGAAAGCGCGGTGATGTCGCAGGTTGGCATAGGTCAGCCGCTGCTCCCGCAAAGAGACCGAAACACTGGGCGGCTTCGAGCACACAATTCCTGTCCAGGCTGCCGTCATTATATTGGGCTTATCTTTTCGGTCATAAGTTCCAACCACCACGACCGGCGTTGGAAACAGCAGTGTCTTAGCTCCCAATGACTTTTTCATGGCTGCTCTCCTCTTTTTAGCGGAATCCGGGCAAACCGGATCACCAGTCTTGTATTCAGCACCAGTGTTACCGTCATCAGAGAATATATGCCGAGATCCAGCCTGCCCAGAACACCTAAAATGAAGACAGCCCCCAACAGCAGGGCCCGGGCCTCGCTGGTCTCGCCTTCCACATTATTCCCATGATAACGCTTAAAAATATAATACAGAATGATCTGCAGAAAATACAGGATAATGGTCACCAAGCCCAGGATAAGAGTCGCCATATTTCCTGTATAAAAATACCATCCAATCACTCCGGCGGTAAGAAAAAAACACTCATTGATGCGGTCTAAAAAAATATCCAAATATGCCCCATACAGGCTGTTGACACCTTTAGTCCGGGCCAGCATCCCATCGGCACAGTCGGCGATTGAGGACAGCTGCACCAGAATGCCGCCGCATATGAATCCCCACCGCTTGCCGGCCAAAAAAAATCCGGCGCCCGCCGCACCGATCAGGAAAGAAACGACAGTCACCTGGTTAGGTGTCACCTTGGTTTTTGTCAAAGGCCGGACGAACAAACCGGCAGCCGGCCGGTTAATAAACCGGTTGACCACTAAAAAACGATTGATTGTCTGGAGGGCTTTATCCATTGTTCCGGGTCTGCATGTGAATCCGGGGATATATCTCTGAAACCGCCCTTTCAAAATCCTCCGGCGTATCGATCTCGATCCAGTCGTATCCAGTTAAAACAATATCCATGTGTCCGTTGCTGCGGCACAATTCATCGAATCCTTTTTCAAAAAAATGCCGCAGCTCTTGACTCTTTTCATGCCGGTCATAGACTTCGCTTAATTTGCGGCCGAATTCAAGGCTTATTTTATTGATCCCGATGGCTTCTCCCTGGCTTTCCGACAGTTCTAATTCCTTCCCGATATGTCTCACTCTCTTCTGTGCGGAAATGACCTTGACATCCTCCGCATCCAGCTCATGCCGGTCATCCACAACCACACAATTTTTTCCGGGATGGGAAACCAGTTCCTCAATGATCCGGGGAGAAAAAAAAACATCACCGTTCAGCAGGATAAAGTCGGATGTGACTTTATTCAGCGCCAGATTCAGGGAAAATCCCGTATTGGTATGCTCATACTCTTTATTGGTCACAAAATGAATATCTTCCCATTTTCTATCGGCCGCTTTTTTTCTGATCAAGCCCTCATGGAATCCGCTGACGATCCAGATGTCCTGGACACGATACGCACGTAAGGCTTCCACCGCATATTCCAGCAGGGATTTCCCTCCAATGTCCAGCAGGCATTTCGGTTTATTTTGCGTCAAAGGCTGAAGACGCCTTCCGCTGCCCGCACAAAGAATAACAGCCTGCAGCTTCTGATTAGGTTCGGGCCTGTGCATTCAACTTCCTTTCAGATTCCATTTCGGCGGGTCCGCCCGGCTGCTGTTATAATTTCCAGCCTCCCGCCACCATGAGATTCGTTCCGGTGATATAATCCGATTCATCCGATGCTAAAAAAGAAACCGCATGGGCCGCGTCCTTAAAGCGCCCCAAGCGCCCCATAGGCACTTTCGCCGCATCCGGACTCACGCCGCCTTCCATCAGTCCGGGAGACACCATGTTGACGGTTATCCCATCACGGGCCTCTTTAACGGCGGCGGAGCGGGTCAAGATCAGCAGTCCGGTCTTGGCTATGGCGTAAGGAGTGATGGAGAAAAACGAATGGAGCTGTTCCACCCGGTTGTATCCGATATTGATAATCCGCCCCCATTTCCTTTTCCGCATCCCGGGAAGTACTGCGCTCATGCACCACAAGGCAGAGAATAAATTGGCCTTTATTAGAAAATCCCATTCCTCGGTAGTGAATTCTTCCCACGGTTTGACTTTGATGGGGCCGTAATTGTTGACCAGAACGTCAATCCCCCCGAATTGCTCCTCCACCTGCCGGATCAATCCGCGGGCACTGTCTTCATTCCCCAAATCAGCGGCAAAGACGGCGCCGTCACTCCCCTGTTTTTTTATGTCCGCCAGGGCTGCTTCCGCTTCATCTTTTTGCCGGTGATAATGGACCGCGACCGCCATTCCGTCCGCAGCCAAACCGGCAGCGATGCCGCGGCCGATACCGCGGGAGCTTCCGGTCACCAGAGCGATTCTTTGCGGTTTCATGTTGTCCTTCGCAAGGGATGATATAACAGGTTGGGGCAAAGTTCAACTGATGCTACCGATTCAAGATAAATCAAAAATAAACCAAAGCCGGATAGGGGGAAAGGTACCAAAATTGTCTGAGCCGGCTGAACAGAACCAAATGAAAATGAATAAGAATGTATCCTTCTGTATTCTGAACAGGAAAATTAAAAGAGGATATTAACAGAATTTAAATTAAATTATTTCATATATATTTATCAATTTCATCAAGCACCATATGTATATGGTTAGGATTTTTTGTCACCTTCGCCGAAAAAATAATCCTATTCATTTCATCGGCCAAAACAATCATGGGTGTTTCATAAATTCCAAATGATTTGATGACTTTTCCATTGAAATCACAAAGAATTGGAAATGGAAGATTTTCATTGTCGATCCATTTTTTCAATTCATTCTCATGTGGATGACTGACGACGCCATACACTTTCAACTCTTGTCTCATTGAAATTCGCCGCAACAAATCCCTACTTAATAAACATGAAGCACAATCGCTAACACTAAAAAAAATAAAAACCTTACATTTAGATGAATTA
>CAYRTV010000135.1:0-7373 GCA_964427225.1 uncultured Eubacteriales bacterium | reverse complement strand
GGTACTCATCGTCCCAGGTATTATCAGTCAATTTGGACAATTTATTTCCGGAAATCAAATATATCTCGTTGTCTCCGTCAACGTTGGATTGGAACACAATCCGGCCTTTAACGGATTGGCGGGGTTCCATGGATTTTTTGCCGGGTTTTGCCGGGGGCGGTGATTTGCCGCAGCTTGAAAGAACGCCGGCTGCCAGCAGTCCCGTGATCATCAAGGTCACGAATGTTTTTTTGTTTTTTGTTTTCAGCATTTTTTCCTCATTCAATTCTATTATCCAGAGAATGAAGTAAAGAGTAAAGAGTCAGGAGTAAAGAATGAAGAAAAAACAAATATCAAATATTAAATATAAAAAACAAACAAAAGCCGAATAATAATGATGAAGTCGTGTCATCACATTTCTGCACCTGGGGGGTTCTCCAGCATTTTGCGGAATTTATGTTTCAGGATTTAGGCTGTGGGTTTTTCCGGAATTTATAAATGAAGTTGGAGGTGCTGTTGAAACGGCCTGAGGCCGGCAGGAATTTTTCTACGGTATAGCCTTTGGCTTCCATAAAATTCCGGATTTCTTCCGGTTTATAGTAGTGACGAATCGGCACAAAATACCAGTCCAGAATCAGCTCTTCGAGTTTTTCGCCTTTTCTGGATTTTTCCCGCTTTTTAAACAGGAACACCACCGGGCTCAAAAAGAAAGCCAGGATTTTGGAAAGAGCCGTCCAGGTTTTTCGCGGAGTCCGCACGAGAGTTTTGCGGATTGCTTCATGCAGAAAGGTTAGCCGGGTCCGGGTATAGACAGCCAGCAGCATGGACCCGCCAGGTTTCAGTATCTGGTCCAATCCTGAGACAGCGCCTAAGGGGTCCGTCGTATGATGAACCGTGCCCCAGGCCCACACAATGTCAAAGTGATTGGCTTCAAACGGCAGGTTGAGCATATCTTCCTCTCGGAATTCCAGGTTGCTCAGGCTGAACTTTTGCTTTAAAGCGCTGCCGGTTGACAAGCTTCCAGGGCTGATGTCAATGCCCGTGACTTCGACTGCACCATTGCGGGCGAAGATGGTACTGAAAATGCCGGTTCCGCAGCCTGCGTCCAGAACCGTTTTTCCCTTGATCTCTTCCGGTGTATAAAAAAGGCGCCAGTGATTCTCGCTTTCATTGTATTCGGGAAGGTACTCCGTCCAGACCACATCGTAAAAGCGGCCGACTCGCTCTTTATCCATGTCATTTCTCCTGTCAGTGTTTCTGAGCTTCCTCACTTTAAAACAAATCATGCAGTCCTGCAACTCTTCACTCCTTCGGGAGGGCGGAATCTCACTGTGCCTGCTTTGCTCTTCAAGTTCCATTCGCTTATTTTTTCATGTATTATCGGTCCCGGTTTGCCATGTCAATGAATAAGGGCCTTATCCCGTCACCACTAAAATGTCAGAAGTCTGGCAGCAAGATTCATCAGCGTCGATTGAATTTTCTCCTCGCCAAGACCCACCCACCCGCCGCCATTGGCGGCGGAGAGAACCCAATCGCCGCTTTACAGTCTTCTGGCATATTACTTGGAAAATGACACACCATGTTATCCTGGGCGAAGCGAAGGAAGCTGACGCGGCTGGGGGATGACATATGTATATTTACGGGGCCTGGGAATGACAAATGGGTCGGCGGAGCGGCCATTCGGGTCCGGTTGACGCGATATGGAAGATTTAGCCTTCCGAGCGCATGGTTTGAGGGGACCCGGCGCAGCCGGGTGCCGAGCATGTCTGACCCCCGGACTGGGGGAGTTGCGCAGGCACCGAAAACCCAAGCGGGGAATGGCGTTAAAAATCTGAACGGGAGCGGAAGCCGGACCTGATGCCGCGAAGCGGATGAGATGGTCGCATTGGGGTTGGTCATTTGGGAAAGGTTATGATATATTTACGCCGATGAAAGAAAAAGAACATCCGGAAATGTCCCTGATCATTCCGGTTTTTAATGAAGAAAAAAATCTTCCAATCCTGTACCGGGAAATTGTCGCCGCGTGCACTGAGCTGCGGAAGTCTTTTGAAATTCTGTTTATCGATGACGGCAGTACGGATAACTCTGGACGGGTTCTGAAAGACATCCATCAATCCGATAAGAGGGTTCGGTTGATACGTTTCCGCAGAAATTTCGGACAGACTGCAGCCCTGTCAGCCGGTTTTCATCATGCCCGCAGCGAAGTTATCGTCACCATGGACGCCGACTTGCAGAACGATCCAAAAGATATTGGTTTAATGCTCGATAAATTGAACCAAGGATATGATATTGTCAGCGGCTGGCGAATCAAGCGCAGGGATAAATTTTTCAGCCGGCGGCTTCCTTCCCTTTTAGCCAATTGGCTGATTTCCGTCATTACCCGGGTAAAGCTTCATGATTACGGATGCACCCTGAAAGCCTTCCGGCGGGATGTGGTTGAAAACATCAATCTTTACGGAGAGATGCACCGGTTTATTCCTGCCATCGCCAGTACCATGGGCGTGGATATTGCTGAAGTCAAGGTCCATCACCGGCCCCGCAGATACGGCAAGTCCAAATACAGCATCATGCGTTTTGTCAAAGTCATATTGGATTTACTGACGGTCAAATTTTTATTGAGCTACTCCACCCGCCCCTTGCAGATTTTCGGTCTTTTCGGTTTGATCAGCGGATTGATCGGCGGAATTCTGGCCGCCATTTTATCTTATCAGCGGCTCATCCTCCAGCAGAGCATTGCCAACCGCCCCTTGCTGCTGCTGGCGGTTTTGCTGCTTGTCATTGGGTTTCAATTCATCACGTTGGGGCTGCTGGCGGAAATAATGGTCCGGGCCTATCACGAATCCCTTCAGAAAAAAATATATTACATCAAGGAGATCGTCGATGATGACTCCGAATCCGAAGACCTGTGATGCGCCATGAAGATTCTTATGCTCGCTCCGGAGCCGTTTTTTCAACCCCGCGGCACCCCCATCAGTGTTTATTTCCGGCTGAAAACCCTGTCCGCCATGGGGCACTCCGTCGACTTGATCACGTATCCTCTGGGCGAGAATAAGGAGTTTCCCGGAATCTCCATTCACCGGGTCTCCCGTCTGCCCGGACTGAACCATATCAAAATCGGGCCGTCCCTGGTGAAAATCCCCCTGGACATGATGATGGCGGCCAAAGCATGGTTTATGCTGATCCGGAAACGGTATGATTTGGTTTTTTCGCATGAAGAAGCAGCTTTTTTTGGCACTTTGTTTGCTAAGTGGCGGGGGATTCCCCATGTCTATGACATGCATTCCAGCCTTCCCCAGCAACTGGATAATTTCGAATTCACCCGTTCCGGCTTGATTAAAAGCGTGTTTCGGTTTCTGGAAAGGTATGTGCTGAAAAATGCAGCCTCGGTTATTGTCATATGTCCGGATTTATTTAAGCAGGTCGAGCAAATGGGATTCGCTGAGAAAAGTTTTCTGCTGGAAAATTTTTGTGAATTTGACTGTCCGTCCTTGTCCGAAGAGGAAAAAAAGGCATTGCGCGGCCGTTTTGCCGCACCGGAACAGCGGCTGGTTTTATATACCGGTAATTTTCAGTCCTATCAGGGAATTGATTTGTTTTTAAGTGCCGCTGCCAAAGTCAGCGATTCCCGGGTGGTTTTTCTGCTGGTTGGGGGCAGCCCCGGCGAAGTCAAGCTGAAGCGAAATATGGCGAGTGATTTGGGTTTGGGCGGCCGGGTGAATTTTACCGGCCAGGTCCCTCCCAGCCGGGTGCCGCACTATATCCAAATTGCGGATGTCCTGGTGTCACCCAGGACTGCCGGTACCAACACACCGCTTAAAATTTATTCCTTTTTAAAATCAGGAAAGCCGACAGTGGCCACGGATCTATGGACGCATACGCAGGTGTTGAACCCGAAAATTGCGGTATTGGAAAAACCGGAGCCGGAAAAAATGGCTGCGGCGATTGCATTCGCATGCTTTGCTCCGGAAGCCGGGGAAAGAGCTCAACGGGCAGCGGCTATGGCTGCGGAGAAATATTCCTTCAACCGGTACCGGGACATTTTAGCTCAAGTACTGAAAAATGCCGTATGTTGATGGATTGATTTGACAAATTCAGGGAAATTAATGAAAATGAGCATAGATTAAGTTGGGTAGTCATATGGCAGAAAAAAAGGTTCTTATTGTTGATTATGATAAAAAATCCCTGGAACGGATGCAGTCCCTGTTTACTGCTCAGAAGATGGATGTTGTCACGGCGTCGGACGGACAGAAAGCCTATGAGGTTTTTAAAAAAGAAAAACCGGATCTTATTATTCTGGAAGCCATGCTGCCTAAGCTGCATGGATTTGATTTGACCCAAAAAATCTACAAAGAAACCCGGGGAAGTGTTCCCGTGGTGATCGTAACCGCCTTATACAAAGGCCCGCAATACAAGAATGAGGCGTTGCGGACCTTCGGAGCATCCGGCTACTTTGAGAAACCGTTCAGCGATGAAAAGCTTCTCAGCACGGTGGTCAACCTGATGCACGACGAAGTGGAAATTGAAGAAGAATTGCCCAGCCCCAAAGATGTGACGGACATGCTGAAAGATATTGAAAAACAATTAAGAAAGGGATCATAAACTGTGATTCCATTGTGGAGTCATTGCTCCCGCAGCCGGATGTTTGCCAAACCATTAGAAATTAAGTAAGATGTTGCGAATAAGAAATCCCAAGCCCTGAACATGCGGGTATTAACAGGAAAGAATCATGGCGAATTTATGGACTAGATGCAACAATTGCCGGCGGATTCTTTACAAACAGGATATCCTGGATAACCTGTTTGTCTGTCCGGCCTGCAATTTCCATTTCAGGTTATCCGCCGGAAAACGGCTTGAATTGCTGTACGATGATGGTGAATATGAATTGTATAATGAAAATATATATCCGCTTGATCCTCTCGGTTTTGTTGACAGCAAAAAATATAAGGACCGGTTGAAAACGTATGCTGAAAAGACATCTCATGCCGATGCGGTACTGAATGCCGCCGGGAAAATGGATGGAATAGAGGTTCTTATTTCAGCTATGAATTTTGCCTTCATGGGAGGCAGCATGGGTTCGGTTGTCGGTGAAAAAATCACACGGGCTTTCGAGAGAGCTGAAAAGGATAAATTGCCGGTCATTGTGGTTTCCTGTTCCGGAGGAGCCCGCATGCAGGAGGGCGTTCTTTCATTGATGCAGCTGATGAAAACCAGTGCGGCTATCGCACGTTTAGAAAAAAGCGGAATTCCCTATATCTCAGTACTGACTGATCCTACCACCGGCGGAACCACGGCCAGTTTCGCCATGCTGGGCGATATCAATATTGCCGAACCCAAGGCCCTGATCGGATTTGCCGGACCCAGGGTTATTGAGCAAACCATTCGGGAAAAACTGCCTAAAGGTTTTCAAAAATCGGAGTTTTTGCTGGAACACGGGATGCTGGATGAAGTCGTAGAGCGCAAAAACCTGCGTTCATACCTTATCCGGGCGCTGCGTCTTTTTCTCAATCGCGCCTGATTGGGCTGCCCCATGAATTACCGGGAATGCCTGCGTTACCTGGAACAAATTCAAAATCTGGGGATGAAGTTCGGTTTGGACAATGTCAGGGCGGTTCTGCATGCGCTCCATAATCCCCATGTCCACACCAAGTATGTGCAGGTCGCCGGTTCGAACGGGAAAGGGTCCGTATCCGCTATGCTGAGCCGGATTATCAGCCTCCATGGCAGCCGCTGCGGTCTCTACACGTCTCCCCATTTGATGCACATGGAAGAGCGGATAAGGATTGACGGCGAGTGCATCCCTTCCCATGATTTATGTTTGGTTTTAACGGACATAAAAACAGAGATCGATGCCTTGGTGGGTGAAAAAGTACTTGCCCACCCTCCCACTTATTTTGAAATCATGACTTTAGCGGCTCTCGTCTACTTCAGACGCAGGAAAGTGGACGCTGCGGTCCTTGAAGTGGGCATGGGTGGCCGTTTTGATGCTACGACTGTGGTAAAGCCCTCGGTTACGGTTATAACGACCATATCCAGGGAGCATGAGCAATATCTGGGGGAAACACCGGCAAAGATAGCGGAGGAAAAAGCCGGAATCATAAAAAAGGGGGTACCTGTTATTTCCGGAGTGCTGGACCCGGCGGCACGGAAAGTGATCCAAAACCGGGCTGAAGCAGCCGGGGCTCCCTTTCGGGATGTGTTTTCTCCGGAATCATGCTTTCATAAGGTTCCTGGGAAAGAACAGGTCTATTCTCTGGTATGGTATGGTGAAAATTTCCGCTTTACGCCCTCGCTTCCGGGCAGGCATCAAGGCCGGAATGCCGCTGTGGCTTTGGCGGCGGCCCTCGAGATGGGCCGCAGCTGGATGCCCCTGCGCCGCAGCCGGATAATCCAGGGGCTGGAAAGCACCCGCTGGGAGGGCCGGCTGGAAGTGATTCAGACGAAGCCGTTTGTCATTTTGGACGGCGCTCATAATGAAGAGGGGGCTTTAGCCCTGAAGGATTATTTACAGGAATATACGGAGAGGCCAATATTTCTGATTTTTGCAGTCATGCAGGATAAAAATATCCGGAGGCTGGGAGACATTCTTTTTCCCTTAGCTGAAAAAGTCTACGTGACCCGTTTTAATTATCACAGGGCGGCTTCCCCGGAGCAGATTGCAAATGCTGTTCCTCAGTTTTCCGGGCGGATGAAGTGTGAATCCCATCCTGGAAAGGCTTTGCAATCCGCTTTAAATGCCGCCGGAAATTCCGGCGTGGTTGTGGCCGCCGGCTCTCTTTACTTGATTGGAACGATAAAAAATGTTTTTCGGCGAATGAAAATGTCCGCTCCTTTGACCTGAAGCCGGACGCGGATACAATGGGAGATGCGCGGTTTCTTGCTTTTTTATAACAAACGTGTTAAATTTTTTACTTAATTTTCTCTGGAAATTCGATCATGTTATCAGTTGATTTAGGAATAATTGTTATCTTCATTATCGTCTGGGTTCTGCTGATCGTCTTAAACCGGATTTTTTACAATCCGGTCAGGAACTTGATCCGGCAGCGGGAAGGCAGTGTGGAGGAAAACCGGAAAAAAGGAGAAAAAGCGCAAGGTCAATATGAACAAATCATTCAGAAAATAGATGAAGAAATCAAATCGGCCCGCAATTCTTCCCTGGCAACCAAAGAGAGTTTTGAGCGGGAAGCTTTAAAAGAAAAAGAAAAAATGCTGTCGGAAATATCCAGGGAGTGCCGGGCGCAAATCCAATCAGCCAAGGATGAATTGGACCATCAGGTCAAAACGCTGGAGGCGAAACTGGAAAAGGAAAGCGATGCCTTTGCTGACCGGATCGAAAAGAAACTATTATCAAAATGAATCAAAAAAAAACACTGGCTGTGGTTTTATGCTTCATTCCG
>CAYRTV010000134.1:0-7374 GCA_964427225.1 uncultured Eubacteriales bacterium | reverse complement strand
TCCTTCGTCGCTATGCTCCTCAGGACGATAATAAATGAACGTATTGTCGTCGTCTGCGGCAATCTCGGCCCGTGAATAATCCAGGCTAACCAGGATTATTCACGGTACGCTTCAATTTTTTTGTCGCACAGGTGGATAAAAAATGGAAAAAGCCGTCGTTTACATTATATAATTACTTAGCCGGGATTATTCACGGGCCGTGATTGCCGCGGCCCGGCCCCGCGCGCTGAGGGAGAAAGCTTAGGTTTTCGGGGCAATAGTCAGGCGGGTGAATCCGGAGGTGAATTATGAACACATTTTATATTGTCGATGTATTTGCCCAGCGAAAGTATGCCGGGAATCAATTGGCTGTTTTCAGGCATGGGGATCACTATTCCAGCGATAAAATGCAGATTTTGGCCCGGGAAATGAATTATTCGGAGACCACTTTTATTATGTCCGAATCCAAGCAAAAGGGCGGTTTTGATGTGCGTATCTTTACTCCGGCCCGAGAAGTCCCTTTTGCCGGACATCCAACCCTGGGAACAGCCTATGTTATTCAGCGATTTATCTTAAAAAAACCCATCGAAAAAGTGATTTTGAATTTGGAAGTGGGGCAGATTCCGGTTAAAATAACTTACCGGGATAATCAGTCGGATTGGTTATGGATGCAGCAGAAATCCCCAAGGTTCGGTGAAACTCTCGATATATCCGCAGTTGCATCCGCGCTGCGGATGGATAGAAATGATGTGGATGAACGGTTTCCGGTGGAAGAAGTCTCGACGGGAATTCCTTTTCTCATTATTCCGGTGAAAACGATGGCTGCCCTTAAAAAAGCCCGGGTTGACCAGGATGCATTCTTGCGGCTCGTTCAGGACAAACAGGCCAAAGCTCCGTTATTGTTTTGTCCTGAGACGTATTCACTTGAAAATGATTTGAATGTCCGGGTTTTCGCAGATTATTACCAAGTGCCCGAAGACCCTGCTACTGGAAGCGCTAATGGCTGCCTCGCCGGTTACTTAATCAAGAACCGTTTTTTTGAATCCTCCGCATTGGATATCCGGGTTGAGCAAGGATATGAAATCGGCCGGCCGTCTTTGCTCGGCTTGAAAGCGGTTGAGTCCGGGGATGACATCGAGGTCCATGTTGGAGGCCAGGTTTTTCCCGTGGCGGAGGGGGCGTTGATTTGATTAAGATTTGTTCCCGGGCGCCGCTGCGCATCAATGATCCGGACGGCCGACAGATGCATACATTTTGCCAATCAATTTGAGAAATAGTATAATGAGGTCATTCCACGCTTTAGATTTCACTAGGAGGAAATATGAAAAAATTACTGACATTACTGTCCATTTTGATTATGTTGGCCGGCATCTCTTTTGCGGATGTTTATATTAAACAGAATTCTCACACGGATGCTATTGAAATGATGGGACAAAGCCAGCCCGCTCAGGATGAAGTCAATCACCTGTGGCTGGGAGACAACAAAATGGCCATGCACAGCGAAAAGCAGTCGGTTGTCATTGATCTGGATGCGCAAAAAATGATGATGATCGATCATCAGGATAAGACCTATGTTGAGATGGACCTTCCCTTGGATATGTCGAAATACTTCCCCCCCCAAATGGAGCAGATGATGGGCCAGATGAAAGTCAACGTCGATTCCACCGACCAAACCAAAACCATCAATGGATATGCTTGTAAGGCCTATGATGTTGACATTAATTTTATGATGATGGAAATGAATCAAACAGTATGGGCGTCCACCGAGGTTCCCTTTGACTGGAAAGACTATTCGGAAAAAATGCTGCCTATGATGCAGCAGGCCATGATGAGGTTAGGGTCCGAAGCCCTGGATGAATTCAAAAAAATTGAAGGATTTCAGATTAGGACCGAGATGACCATGAATATGATGGGCTCGGAAGTGAATTCTTATTCAGAAGTTATTGAAATTGATAAGAAAGATGCTCCTGAGGGTACCTATACTCTACCCGAAGGATATACACAGAAAGAAAAATTCAGCATGGGGGATTTGCAGAGAAGATAAAAGTCGCTTCGCTCGCGTTGATCGTGTTCGAAGCATTCTCTTCCACATCATCCCGAGGCCGACAAGGCCGGCTGTGAGAGTCTTGTACCGCTTCCCTAAGGAATGCCGGGAGCGCTTGTTTTTTTCCGGGGGATTGTCTACATTAGAATGTGGCTGAAAGATGATCAAAAGGATATCACTTCCCCGGCCGGCCTCAATTTCAAAATTTTTTTCACTCTTTATTTTGGTTTGGTTTTTATATTCTCCTATGTCGGCCCAGTATTTTGGGCGAAATAAGGTCCAGTACGAAACCTTTAATTTCCAGGTGATGAAAACCCCTCATTTTGATGTCTATTTTTACCCGGAAATGAAAAAAGCCGCCGTCATGTCCGCCCGCATGGCGGAACGCTGGTATGCCCGGTTGTCGAGGGCATTGGGGCATGAATTGCGTGGACGTCAACCGCTTATTTTGTATGCCAATTTTCCTCATTTCCAACAAACCAATACCATTCAGGGATTGATTGGGGAAGGTGTCGGCGGAGTGACGGAAATCCTGAAAAGACGAATCGTGCTGCCGCTGGGTGCCAGCCTCGCGGACACTGATCATGTAATAGGGCATGAATTAGTGCATGCCTTTCAGTATGATATTACCGCCCTTGAACATTCTTCTTTCGGCCGCATCCAGTCCGGAGTCAACCGGCTTCCGCTGTGGCTGATAGAGGGGATGGCGGAATATCTTTCCATCGGTGCTGTTGATCCCCATACCTCGATGTGGATGCGGGATGCGACCCGGAGGAAAGAGCTTCCCTCGGCAAAAAAATTGACCGATCCGAGGTATTTTCCCTACCGGTACGGCCAATCCATGTGGGCTTATATCACCGGTAAATGGGGGGACCGGGCACTCTCCCGTATCATCAAGACTGCGGGACGGACCGGCAATTATGAAGACGCCATTCAAAGAGCACTGGGTGTCAGCATGAAAGAATTGACTGATTCCTGGCATGAGTCGCTTCAAAATGCATATCAGCCGCTTTTGGATAAAACCTGGGTTCCGGAGGCCGGGTCCCCGGCTGTGATCGAGGGATCAAAAAATGTCAGGATGAATCTGGCTCCGGCTTTAAGTCCGGATGGAAAAAAAATAGTTCTTTTTTCCAGTAAGGACCTGTTTTCCATCGACCTGTATCTTGCCGATGTGAAAACCGGTGAGTTCGAACGCAAACTCATCAGTACCGCGGTTGACCCGCATTTCGAGAGCCTGCAATTCATCAATTCCGCCGGCAGCTGGGATTTAAATGGGAGGCGGTTTGTCTTTGGAGCCGTGACTAAAGGGCATCCGGTCTTAACTATTATTGATACGAAGAACGGAAATAGAGAGAGGGAAATAATTTTCAAAGAGCTGGGAGAGATTCTGAGCCCAAGCTGGTCGCCGGACGGTTCCCGAATCGTCTTTTCCGCACACAGCGGGGGCTTCACGGATTTATATATTTATGATTTGGAGAAGGACCGCCTGGACCGGCTCACCTCGGATTCTTATGGAGACCTCTATCCCTCATGGTCTCCGGACGGAAATCAAATTGTGTTTTCCAGTGAACGGTTTTCCACTGATTTGTCTTTACTCGAGGCCGGTCCTCTGCAATTAGCACTTCTGGATATTGAAACGGGCCTTATCCGTTCTCTGCCCGGATTTTCCGAGGCTAAAAACATAAATCCGCAATGGTCTCCGGATTCAGAGAGCATCTATTTCATTTCCGATCACAGCGGAATCAGTAATATTTACCATTTACGTATTAAAACCGGCTATGTTCAGCAAGTTACAAACTCCTATGCCGGCGTCAGCGGTATTACCTCCGGCAGCCCGGCACTCTCCGTGGCTTCAGAGTCCGGTCTGGCGGCCTATTCCCTTTACCATGATGGGTATTACAGCATATATTCTTTCGAATCCGGACAGACAGCTCCATTTCCGCCGGAAGACATCAGCGGAATGCATCCTGCCCTCCTGCCGCCCAGAACGAAAGCTGGAGGGGAAATTGACGGGTTACTGAAGAATCCGCTGTACGGATTGCCTGAAACCATGGATTATCCGGTATCGGAATACAAACCTCAGCTTAAGCTGGATTATGCCACCCAGCCGACAGTGGCTGTCGGAACCGACCGCTTCGGAACGTATGCGGGTGGAGGAGTGGCCTTGTTTTTCAGTGATATGCTGGGCTACAGAAATTTAAGCACGATGCTCCAGGTGAACAACCGGCTGGCCGATTCCGCAGGCATAGTGGGATATCAAAACAACCGCAGCCGGATGAACTGGGGAGCGGTGGCTCAGCGGATACCCTATCTTTACGGCGGCTATTCAATGGAATACAGCAGCGTTTATGGAGAACCTGCCATTGTCCAAAAAGAATACATTTACCGCCAAACCAATTATCAGCTTTCAGGATTTGCCAATTACCCCTTCAATCAGTCGCGGCGGATTGAGCTTTCCGCCGGTTACCGCTATATCCATTATGACCGGGAAATTTGGACTTATGCCACATCCATGGTGACCGGGATGCAGCTGATGCGTTTTAAAGAAGATTTGGAAGCCCCTTCTGGAATGCACTTCGGTTTCGCCACCACGGCCCTCGTTTATGACAGTTCCTTATTCGGGGCGACGTCGCCAATACTTGGCCAAAGCTATATAGCACAGGCATCTCCCTATATCGGCACCATTCAGTATGTTAATGTATTGACCGATTACCGCCGCTACTTCATGCCGGTCCGTCCGTTTACCCTGGCTTTCCGTTTTCTCCATTTCGGCCGATATGGAGCGGACAGCGAGGATTCCCGGCTTTATCCTTTGTTTTTGGGATATGATACCCTGGTCAGAGGTTATAATTATTCCTCTTTCCGTGGGGATGAATGTGTCGATGAAGGGAATTGTTTTGATAATTTATTCGGCAGTAAAATCATGGTCGCCAATCTTGAACTGCGATTTCCGTTGTTCCAGGTTTTGGGCCTTGGAGAAGGCTATTACGGGGTATTCCCCCTGGATTTTATGATTTTTTCTGACGCCGGAATCGCCTGGATGAATGAAGGCGATACCCGGGCCTGGTTTCAAGGCGGTAAACGCGAACCTGTATTCAGTGCAGGAGTGGGTGTCAGAATGAATTTATTCGGCTATCTTATTCTGGGTGTTTCCTATGTCAAGCCCTTTCAGCGGCCCAATCAATCTCCTTATTTGCAGCTTACATTCACCCCCGGCTTTTAGCCTGGCTTCTCGCCGCTTTACTGCCCGTGTCATCCTGAGCGAAGCGAAAGATCTCGAGCTGCTCGTTTCTTCAGTCCGGCCTGATGCCGCAGGCCTCAGGATGACATGTGAATGCTGGAGGTGACATGGCCCTTGTTCATTGCTCCAGTTCACTTAGAGACCTGGCAGTCTTTCCACTCATTCAATCAAAACAGGCCGAAGAGCTTGAGGGCCATGATGAGAATGGCGACGGCTAAAATGATCCGGATGATTTTTTCTCCGCCTTTGACTGCGGCTTTGGCGCCCCACCAGCCGCCCAGAGCATTGCCGGCAGCCAGAACCAATCCGAATAGCCAGTTTACATGTCCGGTGAGGGTAAAGACCAGCAGGGCGGGAATGGTATAAATAAGAATAATAAAAACCTTATGCATATTGACCAGGATCAGGTTTACACGAAGGAGGTGATAAAGCGCCGCCATAAATAAAAAGCCGACTCCGACCTGAAGGAATCCGCCATAGAAACCGATTCCAACCAGTGCCGGGTAAATAAACCATCTTGATTGCTCATGCGCGCGGCCGGAATCGCTGTAGGAACGGGAGAAGAACATGGATATGACAATGAATATTAGAACACCCCCCAGGATCTTTTGAAACAGTGCACTGCTGATATTGGAAGCGGCAAATGCACCAATTGCCGCGCCGGGAAGGGTAAAAAGCGATAATTTCCAACTGGTTTTGAAATTGGAAACTTTGTTTTTACGGAAGGACTCCACAGCAAAGATATTCTGCAGGATAAGAGCAATTCGGTTGGTCCCATTGGCCGTGGCGCCGTCCAGGCCCATGAATATCAAAGCGGGCAATGTCAAGCTGGAGCCGCCTCCGGCATTAACATTGATGAATCCTGCTGCGCCTCCAACTCCAAAAAGGAGCAGTATATTCCAAATATCCATTGCTTTTTCCTTAAAAAAAGCATGATACAATATTTATGATGAACTTGCATCATAAATTAAAGTGAATGATAATAATGAGGACATGCATCCGTTGCTGGACAAAGAAAAACAAGCACAGGCCCGAGCCTATGAAAATGAAAAAAGAACCGTCGGCCTGATTAAGACGTTCGTGTCCCTGCTGTTTGTTTTGGCTTTTTATTTTTCCGGATTAAGCCGGGCTCTGGCCTTTTTCAACCAGGACGAGTCTTTTGTTTGGGCTCTGTTATTGTATCTTTCGGTGTTTATGACACTCTATTTTGTGGTTGAACTTCCTTTGAATTGTCTCAGCGGATTTTCTCTTGAGCATAAATGGAATTTTTCTAATCAATCGTTCCTGCAATGGCTGGGCGAAGAACTGAAATCACTCGGAATCGGTTTTATTTTGAGTGTTATTGTTCTGGGCGTATTCATCCGGGTGATGACGGTCTTCCCGGGCTATTGGTGGCTCATTGCCGGTCTATTTGCTTCTCTTTTCGGAGTCGTTATGGCGACCTTGGTGCCGGTTATCATACTGCCTTTGTTCAATACCTATACTCCTATTGAAGATAAGGAATTAAAGGATTCATTGGAAAACATACTGCAGAAAGAAGGATTGAAAAGCAGAGGTTTTTTTCGGGAGGATATGAGCCGGCAGACAAAAAAAGAAAATGCTTTTTTAGCAGGAATGGGAAAAACCCGCCGGGTGGTTTTAGGAGATAATTTGCTGGAAAACATGTCCCGGAAAGAGATCACTTCAATCATTGCACATGAAGTCGGACATTATAAATATAATCACATATGGAAATTTATCGCATTAGGAACATTTCAGTATTTGATTATGTTTTTTTTAACAGACCGGCTTTTGGGTTGGCTGTTTCCAGTTTTCCCCGGAAACATGAGGACAAATTTGGAATTAATTCCCATGGTGATTGCAGCAGGCGGTTTTATTTCAGCGCTGCTTTTTAATCCATTGATTCAAGCTGTGTCCCGGCATTTTGAAAGGCAAGCGGACTGCTATGCCGTAAAAGCCACAGATGACAAGAATGCTTTTGTTACTGCATTGGCGGGTTTAGCCAACCGGAATCTGGCCAATGCTTATCCCAGCCGCTGGATAAAAATTCTGTTTTATTCTCATCCCCCCATTGGAGAAAGATTAGAGGCGGCGAAAAAAAGCAGATAGG
>CAYRTV010000133.1:0-7412 GCA_964427225.1 uncultured Eubacteriales bacterium | reverse complement strand
AGCTTGGGTGTCCGGGTAGCGGTTACAACCACCTCTTCGGAAATCTTTTTCATCAAGGTGATACTGAAGGATTTATTATCTTCCTTCAAGACAAAAGAATCAGAGCGGTAATCCATATATCCTTCAGCATACACCTCAAGATGGTATTTGCCCGGCGGAACGCCTAAAATCTCAAACTCTCCCTGATTGCTGCTTTGCGCCATTTTGCCGAGTCCAGGAATAAGGACCATAGCTTTTGCTACGGGTTCGCCCTCATAGCTTTCAATTTTTCCCTTTAGTTTTAAATCAGAAGATTGACTGGTAAAACCACTGACATCCGGACCATTTCCCGCATAGACTGGACGGCCTGGACTGATTAACAGTAATCCAAAAATAATGATAAGTATATAGCTCGTTTTTTGCATAGTTTCCTCCTATACATGCTTATTTCTGTGATCCTCTTTATGCATCGATTGATGCGGACTGTTAAGATTAAATTTGAGGAAATTATGCAGCAGGCGGGGAGCGAGATAGAGGTCTGATAAGTGTGTTTTGGATGTATGTAAAAAAGTAGATATCTTCAAGTAATCCGGCGGCCGCAGGCGGCGGCAAATGGAAAAAATGAATTTGACTGGTAGTATAACTGGAATTCAGGAAGTGGCAGGCGGGACAATCATCCGCCTTTGAAATTATTCCATCTTCAGTATGGAAAAAATGGATAAAAAGAGTGATGGACAGAAAGGCAAATAAGAACAGGAGCAGTGAAAATCGCTTATCTCTTTTCATCACCGCACCGCTCTTGATTTTCCCATTGCACACTTGCGCCTCTTGCCGGTTTTATAGTAATAATCAAAATTTTGTAAACAGAAAGGCCTGTCTTGATCCGGACAAGCTTCCAAATATTCAATGAATTTAGTCAGCTTCTCGAAAGTCTGAAAACTCATAACATGTTCCATCCTGCAGGCATCTTCTTCGGCTGTTTTAAAATCAATATCTAAAATTTTATTCAAGAACTTAGTGAGCATGTCATGCCGTTTTTGAACGTTTCGGGCTATTTTTTTTCCTTCTTCTGTAAGATTAACGTCGCCGTACTTCTCATGAATAACCAGCTTTTTCCTGGATAAGGCCTTTAACGCCACATGAACACTCGGCTTTTTTACCGACAGAATCTGGGCGATGTCACTGACGCCGACTTTGCCGGTTTCTTTCTTTATTTGATGGATAGCTTCCAGGTAATCTTCCATGCTTGAACTTAACGTTTCTTTTTCCATATTCATCTTGCATTCTATTAATTACATTGTTAGTATATCCTAACAATTAAGCCGCTTGTTTGTCAAGTTTTTTTCACCTATTTTGAAGAGGATCAATTCACTCCGGTTATTTGAGATTTTGACCGAGAGATTTTTGTCAAAAAATCCAATACGGCGCCTGTCGGACATAGATTTCTGCACCATGGGCGCGGCATTAACAAGGATAGAAGAAGCAGTCCTATCGAAATCCAAAACCAAGGGGATGATGTGAATAATCCGAAGAACTCCGGATACGGCTCATAATCAAGCAAACAGGAAAAATCAAGAATGATTCCCGCTGTAAGAATCAAGGCCAAGCCATTGCGAAAATATTTAGATATTTTCGGAGGAAACAAACGCAGGGAATTTTTGAATGGGGATATTTTCATCATCAATCTCTGTATATTTCCATATGGACAAATACGTCGGCAATATGTGTTGCGGTTCCATACAGCACCAATGACGATAAAAAAGGCAAATAAGGCAAATAAAAGTGAAATTGGTGTTCCAAGAAAAAACTGAAGGAATATTACATAAGAGAAGGAACTGTTCAGGGTGAATCCGATGTAGACAATAGAAACCAGCGATAGTATGAAAAATATTTTACGGGTCATTCGTTTTTCGCTTATCCAGAACAGGAAAAAGAACAGAAAAACAAATCCCATAAACACATACTGCATTCGATTAAGTTCAGCACGTATTCTGTATTCCCCGGTGGTGTTTTCGAAATACTGAGGCAATATCTCTTTGTTTGATTGATTTATCATCTTGGATACTGTATTTGATATGGCTTTGCTGCTGATTGTGGCACCGGTTACAGCATCAATTCTGTGGTCATTATCAAAAAGACTCAGTTTTTGGTACTGTGAATAGTATCCGGCTCTTTCGATTCTTTTCATAAAGCTTTCGGTTTCAAGATATGAAAGCGGAATGACCTCCTTTAAATGACCCTCCGTACTGATAAGGATGCCGATATGTATCGGCTGCCCGGAAAATGTTTTTGTGTCTGCAGAAAAAGCGGAACCGTCCAAGTAAATGGAGACAATATTGCCATGTGAATCTTTGATTTCAGCATAAGGGAAAATATTGCTGCTTTTGAGCTCAATAGTATGTTTTTCCGCAATAAAATTCTTTAGAAAGTTTTTTATAACGGAAGGATTTTTTTTGCAAGCGGTGGAGTCGGAATCCGCATTAAGCAGGCCGGACGACTTTGATTTTTTCTCAGCGTCAGAGAGTAATCCGGATGTTTTGTTTTGCTCTTTTTTTATTGTAATCAGTGCGTTGCTTTGGGTCTCTTCTTTGGGATGTTCTTCAATGATTCCCCATGAAACCTCCAGGGCCGGAGGGGGCATAAATTCATCGCCCCCTCCTCCCCGATCTATAGGTCCATGTGTTAAATGAAGGCCTAAAAATAATGCCGCCAGCGCGGTTATGAAAATGCGGCGCCGAATCTTTTTAAAGTAAGAGCTAAAGCTTTTCAACGGCTTTTATCGCTATATCAATGATCCAGGAGTTAAGATTTTCGTCCGGTAAAATGGAATCTTTTGAATAAATGACCCTTCCTGGATTATCCAGCGCCTTGATTCCGGCGCCAATGGCGTCGTCATGCAGAAAAGGGTCTATAGCGACAAGAAGCGGAATAACAATCGCTTTTTCCTCAATCTCTAATACTTGTTCGCATGCTTCACGTGTAGGTTCTTTTGAAAAACCGACTAGATGACCGCACCAGGCATACGCGATGGTTTCGATTCTCAACTTGGTTTTTAGATAATTGCCGATCTCTGAAATCAGTTCCTCCCATTGCTGCAAATATCCTTGATCGCCATAAGCTACCAAAACAACGCCTTCATTTCCTTCTCCTGAAAGGTGTCCTTTGACTCGGTGTTCAACATTTTTCTTAATCAGTGATGTATAATCCAGTGGGGGAGTGATCTTCACTGACGTTTTGGCGTGGTGAATTTCAATATTCTCTTCCTCCAATCGCTTTTCAGCAATGGGATCTGATTTCATTCCGGCAATAATAGGAATATCATCCAGATAGTGTGAACTGATAGTCAAGAACAGAGGGACAAGAACGACATGGTCGAATTCGGCTTTGTCGAATTCCTTCAAACGAGTGGCGATGGATGGCTCTGTATATTCCATAAAAGCAGTTTTAACCTCCGTAATTCTTGGATGGTTTAAAAGTTCATCTCTGACTTTTTCCTCCACATCCAAAAGCATATCTCTCCAATTTTTATTATGGGATCCATGATTGACCAGCAAAATTCCGATCTTTTCGCCTGTATAAGAAGAAACCGGGGTTGGCTCCTCCTTTTTGCAGGACACAATAACAAGCATTAATCCGCATATTAAGAATGTTAAGAGCTTTTTTGTAGTCATTGTTAATTTCCTTTATCGTTGTTTTTTCCTATTTTTCCGGACCGAATTCTGTCATGGGGTTTGTTAAGGTCGAAGACCTCAAAGACCAGAGTTGATTTATACCTGACGAAATTACATTGGCCGGCTAAATCTGCAGGCGGTTCTTGGTCAGTATAAAAAGATACGTACCAAATACCCGGTTGCGTGAAATGAACTGAAAACTTCCCATTTGCCACTTCATCTTCAGAATGAAGATAATCATCGAACCCTGTGGAATAACCATTGCGGCTTGCCCAGTAAACACCATCTCCTTCATAAGGCTTCCCGTTGTAAAGCACAGAGAAATCAACGATGTCTCCATCCCTTATTGTCGCGGGATTCTGATTCGGCATCAGTTCCCATTCGAATCCAACCGGTTCAGGTGTTTCATTCGACGATTTTTCACAAACCACATACGCTTTGGTGCTTTGATGAGTGAAAAGACTGACAATAATGCGGGCCGCATCCTTTATTTCGCTTTTAGGGCCGATAAAGTGGTGGATGTGTCTATCATGGTCTATATAGATCGTATAGAATCCAGGGTTGGTAGCGGCCGCTAAGGTGTAAGTGCCGGGTGTATTGTATTCAACAGGATAGGAATGCAGACTCCTGCCTTTCTTTGGCTTTACTTCATGAATACCTCCGGCTGGATCGATTACTTTGATAAACTTCAGCTTCTCACCCTGGATAGCATCATCAAGGGGCAGATGATGCCCCCACCCGATATAAAGGTATTTCGAATACCCTTGCTTTATCCAATAATTTGTTGATTGGATAAATATTGTATGACCATAGACGAATTGTCCTGCAAGCAGGACAAAAGTCACCGCAAATTTGAAAATTATCTTAATTCGCATATCATTTCCTTCATGATTTCCAGACAGAAATCACGGACGGAGTAATGGGGAGGCATTAAACTCCGCCCGTAAAATTTCATTTTAATTAAAACCCAGTTTCAACCCAGCTAAGATCCGAGTTCCATAGATATTGTATTCATCAAAAACGTTCTGAACATTGAAAAGGTTATAGACCCGGATAAAAAGCGTGCCGTATCGAGTGACCTTTTGGGAAAGACTCAAATCCACTAGAGAATAAGGATCTAGTTTTTCTCTGCCTTGATTTGTTTCTGCGAATCTCTCTCCTCTGTAATCAAAATACAAGGAGAAATCGGTCCCGGTCGAAGGGATCTTATAACTGCTTACAATAAAAACGGAGTGCTCGGGACGTTCGAGCAGCTTTTCCCCCGTATCCGCATTTTCAGCACTGAGATATGTATATCCGCTCCTAATGAGGAGATTGGGCAAAGGATTGGTCCTCACACTGAATTCAACTCCTTGAGTCAAAGCGGTTTCAACATTTTCCCACGTCATATTCCAAGGAGGACGACCCTGGCGTGAATATAGCGCTTGGATAAGATCCTCCACATCATTACGGAAAAATGACACGCCGGCGGAGAAGATTTCTAAAGGATTCCAGTCAGCACCGACTTGATAGCCAATCGATGTCTCAGGTTGTAGGTTTCGATTGGGGACAACCATAAACGGTCCCATGCGGTATTGACCAAATAACTTAACCAGCTTCGGCCCACGGAATGATCTGCCGATCGACCCTTTTAAGTTGAATTGATCAGTCACTTGCACGGCTATTGTGGCTTTAGGATTAAATTCCGTTCCCCAGATATTATGGCTGTCCATACGTCCGCCTAAATTGAATGTGAATGCATCGATCATGATTTGGTCTTGAAGAAAAAAACTGTGAAGTGTTTGATCGGCGGTATAGTTCTTACCCCGGTCATCAATGGCTTCCTTCATGAAGTGATATCCCCCTGTAATAAGATTGCTTCCGAAAAACAGGCGGCTGGCGGCAACCTCAAATTCGCTGTTCCCATTGTCCCAGTCCGATGACTTATTGCCGTTCTGATGCCTGTAGTTGAAGAACCCTGCCCGAAAATTTACTTTCGTCAAAGCATCCGGTTTCCAATCCAATTTTGAGTTAAGCGCCAAACGATTCTGTGTTCTTTCATCCAGGATCAGCTTCGAATATTCATACCGCGGCATCACAAACAATTGCACCTTTGGGGAAAATCGGTATCCCAAACTCCCGTGAATGACATTCTCTTCCATTTCGTCTGTTTCCGCATTACGTCCATCAGTATGATTGTAGGTCAGCCCGAGAAAACCTCCGAATCGTCCGGATGAAAAATTGCCTCTTGTTTCCATTATCTGGGTATTGCTCGATCCGCCGGTGCCGCTTAAAGAGAATGATGATTTTCGATCAATGGGAGATTTGGTAACAATATGGACGACACCTCCCATAGCGTCACTTCCGTAGAGTACGGAGCTTGGTCCCTTGACGACCTCAATCTTCTCTACAATATTGACTGGGATCGTAGCCAGATCAACTCCGCCGTGTCCTCCGATGTATTTTTGTCCGTCGACAAGGATAAGGCTTTGGTTGGCATTCATTCCCTGCATCCGTATATTGCCTTTATTTCCCCAAGTTCCCCCAGCCCGGACAACCTGAATACCCGGCAAATAGGCGAAAAGATCTTGAATGGCCTTAATGTTCGAGGTTTCAATCTCGGTTTCCGGAATGACCGTCGCCGATACAGGAACTTTTGCAAGCGACATCTCTGTTTTTGTCGCAGTAACGATAACCTCGTGCTGCAGCATCAAATCCGGAGAAAGGACAAAGTTTAGCTCTGTGGTTTCACCAGGGTTGATTTGCGCTTTCCGTTCAACCGGTGCAAATCCCTCAAGTGAAACCTGGAGGGTAATAGTGCCGGGACGGAGTTCATCTATCGAAAATGTACCATCCGAATTTGTAAACGAAACAATATTTCTCTCCTGAATTTCGATTTTGACTGCGTTGATCCCCTGGTTTGAATTATCCGCCAAGACCTTTCCCCGGAGCTCTCCTTTGCCATTCTTTGAAAAGCCTGAAACCGTGACCGCTGCAAGAAATACAGCGATTATTGACATGAATTTTATTCCCTTCATAGCCTTTTTTCCTTTCATAATTCCTCCTTAATTTACCAGATCATTGAATAAGTGCGGTCAATCATGGCTCTTGAATCGCCAAAGCACTCGTTCTGAAACAAATAGAAGAGAATGATGTTAGGGGAGGGGCGCGAGAAATACCGGACCTTAAAGAAATAACCGACGCCCGGCTCTCTATTTGCTTTTCCATTTTCATATCCGTCCTTTCTTTAATCAGTAAATTGTTAGGACAGCCTAACAACCATGAGAGTTAGAGGAGTCTAACAATTTGGGAGTGTATTTGTCAAGTGTTTTATTAATCTTAGATTGGGCTTATTTTGCGCGCGGCTTATGACCTCGGTTTAGGCGCTGCCTGCGGTTCAGGAAGCCAGGCTTACTCGATTTCTTTTTTAATTTTCGCTGCGCTGCAATTCCGCCAATCCCAGAATGATTCCGTTCGGATCGCCGGCCTGGCAGTTGGTAAGCAGAATAATGGTAAGCTTTTCACCCAAAAACCGCCAATAGCCGTTTGAGGTTCCGCCGCTGATACCTATTCCGGAATATTGAGGATGATTATAGACAAACCAGCCGCCGCTCATGCTCATTTTATCGGATAATTTGAGTGAATTTTTTTCCGTAAGCTCCAGATTCCACATCCTGTTCTTGGACTCCTGGGTGAGCAACGCATCCGAGTCTAAAGCCAAATTCCATTTAATAAGATCACCAACCGTACTGTTAAGGCCGGCTGTGGGATGCAGATACGGTT
>CAYRTV010000132.1:0-7418 GCA_964427225.1 uncultured Eubacteriales bacterium | reverse complement strand
CCGGCCGTATCCCCAAATCCTCAAACAGGAGCCGCTCGGGATATACCGGGTTGATGCTCCGTATGAAAAGGACCTTGAATCCATTCTGATGTAAAAGTTCAGCTAATCTCTTCCGGTTGAAAAATTGCACATGTGTCCGGTCTATCCAGTGATGGAAGGTCAATCCGGACTCCTGAAAAACCGGATATAATTCTGCATCAGGAACGGATAGTATAATCCTTCTTCGGACAATCCGGTGAATCTCTTTTAATACTTGAGCAGGATTCCGGATGTGTTCCAATACTTCAAATGCAGTCACGGTATCAAATGTCTCATCAGGGAACGGCATCCGTTTCAAATCACCGGTACAAAAATATTCATTCATTGCAGCCCATTCCCTGCAGGACAAGAGATCCATGCCGAAAGCCCGGCAACCCCGCCGGCGTAAATATTTGACATAATTCCCGGTGGAACAGCCGGCATCCAGAAACGGCTCACCCGCATACTGCTGTATCATTTTCAAGCGAGACGCATTCATTTTTCCCCAGGATCCTATGCGGCGCATTTCTGAGCGGAGCTTCTTCTGATTCATTTTTTCCGTCCCAGAAAATACAATCCCGATGCAATCCTGCCGGCCCCGGGTTTGGCTGCATAAATATAATCGATATATTTGAAAGGGAAAGCCATCCAGCCGGCGACAAACTGTCCCCAAGCATTCAATGCTTTTTTTTCTGAAAATCCGGAGAGGATTCCGGCGGCCGTTTCCCTGAAAATCCATCCCAGCGCCGAACCAGGTCCCCCGCAAACTCCCTGATCGATCAGGGAAAAAGAAGAAAACAAATCCCTCAGTCCTTCGGGGGTATAGCGGTAATAATCATGGGGAGTAGGGTGATAGCCTTGAATAAAAGGAACCTCAGCATAAACCAATCCGCCGGTTTTTAGGATTCGCCGAATTTCATTCACTACCTGTGAGGGCCGGCGAGTATGTTCAAGCAGGGCTTGGGTAATGACGGCATGAAAAGACGCATCCCGGAAAGGAATGGCGTGGGCATCCCCGGATACGTCTACTGCAGGGGAAGCAAACAAGTCAAAATTTATCAGCCCCGGCTTGACCGAAGGGCTTAATTTTTCGCTTCCGATAAATCTTTCTCCGCATCCTAAATTGAGAAGCCGGGGTTCGTCTTTTGCTTGAAGCCACTCATTTATCCTGGATAGATTCCGCGCCGCCGCCACGTTTAAAGTGGTGGCGGGGACAAAATATATCTTCCGAATTAATGTCTTTATGGAACTCATGGTTTTCGGCAGACAAAAAGAAAACAATACGACAAATTACGGGGAATAGCCCGCCTGATAATCCTGTACTTCCAAGATGCACGCGGACTCTTGTAATTATATTTATGAACTTCATCAATGGACAGCCCTGCTTTTTGGATCATGGCCGCCCACTCCTCCCGAGTTGCCAGCCTTTCAATTTCCTGGGCGGTATCCCGGCCTGCACTGCCGGTCCGGAATACATTCCAAACAATCATCAAAAAATAACTGTTGGGCAGCAGCAAGAGCGCCCGCCCTTTATTTTTCAATACCCTGCACATCTCCGTTAATCCGGCTTCCGGATCTAAAAAATGTTCCAAGCTTCCTAAATTAACCGCATAATCAAAACTGTTGTCCTCAAAAGGCAAGCTTTCGCCGGCACTGCAAACCAGCCCGGCTTCCGGTGCGATTTTACGGGCGAGTTTAAGAGCCTGAGTGGATATATCCACCCCCACCATGGCCATACCTGCGGATGCCGCTGCACTGAGAAAATGCCCCCCTCCGCAGGCGATATCCAGCAGCCGCCCGCCCTTTTCCGGAGATAATATGTTATTAACCCATCGATAATGCTGAGGAGATTCTTCCAAAGGCTGTCTCCGGTAAAGCGCATCATATGATTTCTGCAGCTGTTTGAAATCGCGGATTTCCTTTGATTTAAAGTACACCATTTTTTCCCTGCTCAACACCCTTATTCTATACCCTTGGATTCACCCGGCATCTTCCTATCACCGGCCTGCCTAAAAGATTCCAGGCGATATCCCTTTATATTATCCATTACACCGCCACAAATCAAATTTCACGGCTTTTTATTGCTGTTAATGAATCCGAGTTAATCATTTGGTCAAGGTCAGAGTGATCTCCGTTGTCAGCAGTTCTTTAAACAGCGGCAAATGCTGCAGAATCCTGCAAATTTTTGAATTAAACGTTTTTTCCTTATATTTCAATACTCTCAATTCACTGTGCCTTATCATTTTTTTAAAAGTGCGGACGGAAATTTTATTGATTCCGGTCAACCGGTCATTGTTCGGATCCACAGCGGAGTTGAGTTTAGCCATTTCCGGCTTTTCGGTTGACAGCTTCTTCCATACCCGAACGAGCGTTTTTTCAGGAAAAAACAAGTGGCACCAAGGAATGTTAATAAAATCGAACAAATGAGCTCCATTATAAGTATAAAACGGGGAAAAAGTAATGAACAATCGGCCGTTCCCGGTTAGTACCCTCCGGCACTCCCGCAATACTTTTTCCGGGGATTCAAAATGTTCCATGGTTGCCACTGTATAAATCAATCCGAAACGGTGAGAACGGAAAGGCAGGTCTTCCGCGTTGCCTAATACAAATCGTATCTCATTTTTCTCTATCATTTTCACATGCTTAACGAAATCACGCGCGGACAGCAGGGCATTTTTCTCCATATCCACACCGATGATTTTGCCCGGAAAATTCTCTTTTAATACCGCGGACATTCCGCCGTATCCGCAACCTAAATCCAGGATTTCTCCCTCCGGAACTTCATTTTTATCAATAAAAGCCAGGGAATTTTGATAATGAAACTGAGCCACTTCATAAGAATAATCCGCCCTGACTTCAGGGCGGGGATCTCTTTTCAACAGATCCAGGGTTTGCTGCGGCTTAAACCACTTATTGATTCTCAGACATGCCTGTCCAAGTATTCCTAAAGCCGACCGGTCCTTATCTTTTTTCAGGCCTGCGTTTATCCGAAAAAATCTTAATTCTTCCGCTTTGAGCAAAATCAAAGACGTCAAATACAGGGTAAAACCCACGATCCCTAAAATTAAAAAATCAAACGGAAAACTGACTTTATTCAATAGGGACTGTTTCAGCAGCAGCAGAATCGCACCCGTGATCCCCCCGGCGGCAAATGATTTTCCCGCACAAATAAAGATGGCCTTAAGTTCCAATCCGTCCAGCTTCTTGCCGGCCAAATACATGATAAATATCATATTGATGAAGTACTGAATGGAAACGGCCATGGCTATCCCCAAGTAAGAAAAATACCGGGAGAGCAGAAAAGCCAACCCAATGTATATCGAAAATCCGATGACTCCCGCCGCAGCCACCCGCCCGGTTTCCTGTAATGAATATAATGTATTCAGAACCGGTAAACTTATGGAGGCAATGAAAAAAGCACCGGCATATGCCAGCAGCGCATTGGCGACCGCCTCCGTGGTTCCCGGGCCGAAATTTCCTCTTTCAAAAATCACCCGCACCAAATCATACCTGGCGATAAAGATGATTAATAAAAAAGGAACTGTGAACATGGTCAATGCCCGGATACCTTTCGAGAGCATTTCCCGCAAACTCTTGTAATCCTTGACGGCTGATAATTGCGACATGCGCGGAAAAAGAACTGTGGATATTCCCTGGGACGTTATCACAGTCATCGCCATTACAATTTTATAGGCATAACCCAGATAAGAGATCTTTCCCTCTCCCAGCTGGGATGCGATAAACCGTTCCACTAAAATATTGGTTTTATAAAAGATATTTCCCATCAGCAAAGGAAACATCAGCCGCCCCAGTTTTCTTATTTCAGGCCGGAGAAATTCCAGGGAGAAATGGTAACGGTCTCTCCGCAGCATAATGGGCATGACTAAAACAAACTGCAGGATCGATCCCGCCAAAGTACCGACTGCAATACTTTCAACCCCCATATCAGCATGAAACAACAACACGAACATAAAAGTGACAAAACTATTACTGAATTGAGCCAGAGAAGGAGCAAAGAATCTTTGGCGGGCATGGTAAAGGCTGGTTAAAATAATGGAGCTCCCCGAAAAAACCAGAGCCAGGATAAAAAAACGGAAAAGATTCATTGAAATAAGCGTGGTTTGCAAAGACAGGCCCGGGCTGATGACGCTGATAATCTCCCTTGCAAAAAGAGAACCGATTAAGGCCAGGGTTACCAAAGAGAAAAACACCAGATTGCTGGCGATGCTGGCGATCTTCCAGGCTTCGCTTTCCTTGCGCGCCAGTGTTTCCACAAAGACCGGAATAAAAGTCGTGGTCAAAATAATCAATAAGATGGACAATATGATCTGCGGAATTGTTATCGCGGCGAAAAAAGCATCCATCTCTCCGCCGGCCCCGAAACTGAATGCCAGAATAACAAGCTTGAGATAATTAAACACTCCTGTCAGTAAGGTGAAAAAGCTAACCACGATACTGGAACGCAGTGTTTGGGAATCAATCAATCTCACCCGGTCCTGTGATTCCCTATCTCCGCGGTCGTCATTAGTTCTATTGTGATGCTTATCCGTCATATTCAGCTTCCGCCGTTCCGTTTATATTTATTTATCCGGCAAACAGTTTGAAAAATTATGGCAAAGCCCGGGATGATTGTCAATGCACCGCCCCCTGTTTCGGTTTCAGAGCGGGATTGATTTAGGCGGCGGTTCCAGCTATTATGGATAAAAATGAAGCTGGCCATTATTATTCCAAGTTATAACAATCAGATTTATCTGCAATCATGCATAGATTCCATATCCCGCATCACTGCCATAGATCCCCTTATCGTGGTTGCGGATGATGCTTCTCCTAATCCGGATGTGCAGAATTTCCTGGATCGAATGGATGGCCCCCATCAAATTCACGTCATGCGTAACCAAGAAAATTTAGGTTTCGGCCGGACCACGAATAAGGCCTTTTCCTATCTTGGAAAGAGATACCCGGATATTTCATTTTATCTCATTCTCAACCAGGATACCGAGTTAACTGACACTAATATAAGCCCGATGCTGAGTTGGATGTCCCGTCATCCCAAAGTGGGTATTTGCGGACCGCGGCTGCTCAACACTGACGGTTCCATCCAAAACTCCTTTTATTCCTATCCCTCCATAACCAAAAAATGCTTCCAAATCGCGGGACTAAAAAAATGGGCGGCAGGAAAGCCCAGGGTTAAATTTCAAGCTGCGGCCAAATATCTGCCCGGTTTCGCCCGCCTGTATCTCAAGAACTTCGAAGAGATCGATCATCCCATTGATGTCCCGTGGATCACCGGAGCTAGTCTGTTTATCAACCCCCGTATGCTGAATGATGTTTCCGGTTTTGATGAAAATTATAAAATGTATGCTGAAGACATGGACTTATGCCTGCGCGCTCATAAGAGTCATTGGCGGGTTTGTTATTACCCCGGACTGGAAGTCGTTCACCACGGCGGCCTTAAACCGTCTTTGCGTTCACCTTATCTCGTGAAGTTATATTTCGATTCTATGCGCTACTTCTATAATCAACACTACCAAGGATTTCGCAAAACCGCCCTGCTTTATTTAAACCGGATTGAAAAAAGTCTGGAATTAAAGAGAGTCCGGAAGCAAAAATGACCGAGCACCGCATAACCCGGAACGAATGGGAAATTGTGACGGAAATGTCTTCAGCCATCCGAAAGTGCAGCACCGCCGATGACATGTGCCGGCTGGCCGGTCAAAAAATCCACTCCCTCAATCCGAAATCATATGTCGTTGTTTCTCTATTCGATCCGGAGTCAGGCGGCATCAGGATCCGCAGCTATTATGGTTTCGGCCGTCTGCTCCAGGCTATTCTCAAAACTGCTCCAGCCGATCCCAGGCAGCTTGTTTTCCATGCGGAAGATATGACCGAAGAAGAAAAACGATCGTATACCTGCGGACGCCTCATTCAACTCCCGGGCGGGTTCCACCAGCTGGCCGCAGGAAAATATTCCCCCAAAATCAGCCGGATTATGGAAAAGATTCTAAACGTGGAAGAGGTCTTGACGATTGGTTTCGGATTCGAAGGAGAGCCATATGGCGGAGTCATCATTTTCCGGCAAAAGCACGAAGAGATAAAGCATATTCCTTTGATTGAATCCCTGGTGAATTTAACCAAATCGGAAGTATACCGCCGCCAGGCGGAACAATCCAATATGAAACTGAGAGCCATGGTAAGGGAATTGGAGGCTTTTACTTATTCTGTTTCGCATGATTTAAGGGCGCCGCTGCGGGCGGTAAAAGGATTCACCCGGGCGCTGATGGAAGATTTCCCAGAACGGCTGGCCGGCGAACCCATAGAATATCTCCGGAAGATTTCAGCTTCCAGTGAAAAAATGAGCAGCCTTATCAATAACTTGCTGAAGTTATCCCGTATCTCCCAATCCAATCTTAAATTGGATGAAGTCAACCTCACCGAGTTAGCCCACGAGATTGAAAAGGATTTGCATCACCAGTATCCCGGACACAATGTCAAACTCACTGTGGATCAGGACATGGCGGTTCGGGGCGACCCTCATTTGCTTAGGATTGTTTTAACCAATCTTATGGAAAATGCCTGGAAATATACAGTGAATTCCAATCCCGCGGAAATCGGAGTCGGAAAAACTCAAAAACAGGGAAAACCGGTTTATTACGTCCGGGATAACGGTCTCGGTTTCAACATGGATTACGCAGACAAGCTGTTTCAGCCCTTTCAAAGACTCCATAACAGCCTTGAATTTGCAGGAAACGGTATTGGACTAACAACCGTGGACCGTATTGTCCGCCGGCACGGAGGCACAGTTTGGGCGGAAAGCCATCCCGGGGAGGGAGCCGTTTTTTATTTTTCTTTAGAGTAGCTTATGATCTGCACAAAATAAATATGGAATATGATAGAATAATGATTAAATATTTGGGATAGGTCAGCCGAACAGGTGATGAACAAAATGACAAAACTCTTGCGTGTCCTTATCATTGAAGATAACGAAAACGATGCGGTTCTGATGCTGCGGGAAATCCGCAAATCCGGATACAATCCCGAATGGAAAACAGTTCAAACTGAAGCCGAAACCCGAAAAAGTCTAATCCAAGAGAGTTGGGATATCATCATATCGGATTACTCCATGCCCCAATTCAATGGACTGAAAGCTTTATCCATTTGGAAACAGGCCCAGCCTGATATCCCTTTCCTTTTGGTATCCGGAACCATTGGAGAGAATCTCGCGGTCGAGGCCATGAAAAAAGGCGCCCGGGATTATATTATGAAAGAGCATCTGGGACGCCTGGGCCCTGCCGTAAAAAGAGCACTAAAAGAAGCTGAAATAAGCAGGAAACGCCGGGATGCGGAAAAACGGATTGAAGAATCTCTGCGGGAGAAAGAAATTCTGCTTAAAGAAATCAACC
>CAYRTV010000131.1:0-7469 GCA_964427225.1 uncultured Eubacteriales bacterium | reverse complement strand
GGGCTGCGCCATATAGACGATATACGTTCCGGCGGGCCATTTCCGCCCTCCGGCTGTGAAGCCGCTTTCCGCCCGGTGGATTTCCACATCTCCGGTGTGAAGCACCTGCAGCATTTGGACAGCCGCAGCTTCATCTCTTTGTTCAGGCGGCACTAAATAAGCATACGGTTTTGTACGGCTGATCTCATTTCGAAAAATCTGATAGTAATTCCGCAGCCAGTTTTCCCTAAGCCTGGCGGCATTGAGCAAAGCAGCCCGGGCAGCTGAGTAGTCATAATCCACAATATCCTGCAGGGTCCAGGTCCCGCCCTCCCAAGGGAGGGGCATGCTGACCGATTCATGCAGCATCTCGTCCCGCATGTCTTCAGGTTTTACTTCAATCGGGGTGGCTACCTTAACACTGGCCGCTTCCGTTAAAATCCGGATGCCGCCGTGGTAATGATGGTAAGCCCGCGCCGGTGTCCAAGCGTCGAATGCAACACTGTGCATAACCCCGGCCTTGCCTTCCGCTGTCAATTGAGTGGCGATAAACGTCCCCATCATGGCGACTTCCTGACGGAGGATGGGATCAATATTGGGCTCATACGGATCCACAAAGGGAGGAACAAAAAGCCGCGGTCCGGTGCTCCCCATCTGATGCATATCCACAATCACATGCGGGTGCCAGGCATTGTGCACATCAATGGTCAACTGGGTTTCTTTCTGGGTGAACATAAACCAGTCGCGGTTGTTGTCATGCCCAACGTACTTATGATAAAGCCAGGGCATGCGGCCGCCTTCATATTCCGTACCGACGTACTTGCGGTACCAATCCACTGTCATTTTAATCCCGTCCGGATTATGCATCGGGGTCAGCAGCAGAACGACATTGTTCAGAATCTCCTGAGTGGCTGCGTCTTCACCCGTGGCGAGATCATAGGCCAGCTGCATAGACATTTGGCTGGCGCCGATTTCCGTAGCATGGATTGAGCAATTGACCATAACCACTGCCTTTCCTTGTTGGAATAATTTTTCCGCTTCCTGGGGAGAGGTCATCCGGGGGTCCGCCAATTGCTGCTGGATATCACGGAGTACGTCCAGCCGGGTGTGATTATCGGAAGATGTGATAATGGCAACAATAAACGGATTATTCATTGTGGTGCGGCCGACATCTTTTATTAAGACCCGGGGGCTGTTCTCCCCTAATATGCGGAAATATTCAATAATCTGGTTCATGTCCGCCAGTTTTTTCTCGCTTCCCACAGGGAATCCAAGATAGTCCTTGGGCGACGGAACTTGACTCCAGACTGATGTCACAGTAAAAATCAGACAAATAAAAAACCATGGTAGCCGTTTAAATCTCAATCCATCCTCCTTGTATGTATTCTGGGCTATTATAGCATGTCATCCTGAGGGCGGCGAAGCAGTATGAGATCCTCACGGCCTGCTGCCGCAGGCCTCAGGATGACCTGAGTCTTCCCCAAACGATGCAGCATGAGATCCTCACGGCCCGCTTCGCAGGCCTCAGGATGACCGCTTTGCGGTCATTTGCCCCTATACGGCACTCCGCCTGTGATCCATTCCGGTCCTGGCTGGTCCTTCAAATAGTGATCAAAATATTCTTTCATCTTTTTGAACCAGTCCAGCTTGTTAGGGTATTTCTGGGGATGATGGGGCTCTCCCCGGTACTGCAGAAAGACACAGTCTTTTTGCAGCCGCCGCATGGACAAATACAATTCAATCCCCTGATACCACGGCACGGCCCCGTCCTCATCGCCGAAAATGATCAGAAGCGGGGTCTGAATCCGGTCAGCAAAAAACACAGGCGAGTTTTCAATGTACAATTCCCGTTTTTCCCAAAGACTGCCGCCGATCCGGCTTTGGCTCTGTTCATATTGAAACTGACGCGCCAATCCTGAACCCCAGCGGATACCGCTGTACGCCGACGTCATATTGGAAACCGGAGCCCCCGCCACCGCACAGGTGAAAACATCGGTTTGCGTGATCACATGGGCGGTTTGATATCCGCTCCAGGAATGGCCGTGCAGACCGATCGCATCGGGATCCGCTACCCCCATATCGATGATCTTTTGCACCCCGGGGACCAGGCATTTGGTGGCGGAATAGCCCGGCAAGCCGACGTCAAACCGGATATCCGGCAAAAACACCGCGTAGCCGTGACTGGCGTAAAAGGGGAAGCATGGCCTGTGATTGATCACCACTTGATTGAATTCATGGAACCGCTGAGAGAAAAACCGGTAATAATAAACCACCACCGGATACTTTTTCCCCGCTTCATAATGTCCCGGCTTGATCAGCACACCTTGCAGAGGTATCCCATCCACACTTTCCCATTCCACCAGCTCTGCGGTTCCCCAGGCAAACTCATCTATCTGAGGATTCACCCGCGTTAATTTCTTCGGTTCGGTGAACTCAAGATCACTTACCCAGAGATCAGGAAATTCCGCATAACTTTCCCTGGTATACAGCAAAACGTCCACCCCAGCGGCTTTGGCCAGGAAATTGAATTTCTTTTCCTCTTCCAATAATGGCTTCACGCCCTCTCCATCCGTGCGGGCGGCATAGAATCCCCAGTTTTTGTCATAGTTATGGTAGGCGCTCAGCAGCAGGCGCTGGGAAGCGGAAAAGGCATCCTTTTCCGGATCCAGTTTTTGTATCCGGAACGTATATAGATTCTCACGGCCGTATTTCCCAGTCAGGCAAACCGGCGAACCGCCAGGCAGCGGAAATTTCCAGATATCATACTTATCATAAAGGAGCACAGCTTCGTCATTTTCCAGCCAGCCCGCTGTCCCGTAGCCCGGGACCGGACTGGGATAATCATGGTCCACATCATAAAAAGGCACCGGGAGGGACTGGGTGAGATTGACTGTTTTTTTCTTGCGGCTGTCAAACAGGTGCCAATGCTTATCCATGAAATACACCACATACCGGCCTGTGGGAGAAAGCGAGGCTTCATGTTCAAGACGGGCGACCACCTTAGTGCGGGAACCGTCTTTAATATCAACCAAATAAAGATCGCTTAAACGTCCGTACCAGGTAACCAGTTTGCGGTAGGGGGCATCCAAATAACCCAAGGCCCGGGGCGAATTCTCCCGGGTCCGAATCCGGGGCATATCCCGGTCCGCCAACGGGACCACCCGGCCTGATCCGGCATGATAAACAGCGGTATACGCCTGCTCTTTCACCTGCGACCACATTTCTTTTTGATGCGGAATAATATAGGGATCATCCCAATGCCATACATCGACTTCCCTTTTTCCCAAAATATCATTTACAGCAAATAAATCGGATTCCCCGGGCTGTTCTTCATCTCCATTCTGACGGACAGCTTCCACCATCTCTCCGGGCTGGAATCCAAAAAAGAGCCGCTCTCCGTCCCGGCTCCATTCCAAACCGCTGTTTTCCGTTAAAGCCCACCCCTGCGGAGCCTGGCTGGGATTGACTGCTTCCCGCAGCCGGTCCTTGTCCGCATCCCAAATCCGGATGGCGACTTGAGCCGGTGATTTCCCGCCGTTTTTTTCGGCGGTCATAAAGGCCAGCCGGCTCTCGTTTTCCGTCCATTCCAGCCGGGAGTAAACCGCCTGCTCTTTTTGCTCAATGATCTTCCGGGCCCAGCCCTGTCCGCTCAATTCCACATAATTCAGGCCGTTGTCTTTGCCGTTCTCAGTCACCGTCGCGTAAGCCAAATAACGGGATGGGGTGTCAAAACTGAATTCCGTTACAAAGGGAATCTGAATTTCCTCTCCGGTTTCCAAATTGATCAGCATCAGATTGGTGCCGGGTTCAATGTCTATTTTTTCCTCAGCCTTCTTTTCTTCCTTGTCTGCTTCTTTTTTATATTTTCGAAAAGCCAGCCATTTTGAGTCGTCGGAAAAAACAAACTTCATGACCCGTTCATATTCTCTTATATCGCCGCTTTCCAAATTCAGCAGGGCCATGCCGGGGTTTTGTTTTTCCGGTTCCGGTGAAGCCGCGGGTGTTTTAACAGCCGCGGCCAGCCACAGGGAATTTTTCGCGAAAACCGGCCGGCTCCCCCGCTCAATTCTATAGAGACGGCTATCGGAGGTATGGCGGATAACCGCTTCTCCATCACCGCGGCCGGGTTCAGCCGCAAAAGCCGCCCATTGCCCGTCCTCTGATATCACGGTGCCGTGAATTTCCCTGAATTTCATGATATCCGTATACTCCAGCGGACGTTTTTCCGTCGCCAGCCCGGTCACGGCAGCAACAAACAGAATCAGACCGGCCAGCCATGCTTTCCTTAAACGCATCATAATCCCTCCGGTTATAAAAAAGTTGAATTTTTTGACCCATTGAATAAAAAGTATATAACAGCCTCAAAAGAAATGGCAATTTTAAATTTCTCTTTACTCTTTACCCTTTACTCTTTACTATTGATTAATAATATGAAATTTTCACGTGTTCGAATGTAATGAAGAGGAAATTTTCTGGTCATTATTACGAAGTCCAGCGGCGACAGCAGCGGAAAAGCTGGATCATATTTTTATTTCTGGCATTATTTTACTTTTTCGGCGTTGGATTGATCATATCAGCTCTTCTGTTGAGTTTAGGCTTTTTCCTTCCCGGATTCAGGCTGACCGGGCCGGTTTTTCAGACTTTTCTATATTTTGTAGCGGCCGTTTCCCTCATCACGGCCGGTTTTCATTTTTGGGATGCCAAGAAAAATGGTGCCCGCTTCATACGCCGCCGTCTGCAGGCTCAAGAACCGGACAAATCCGACCGTTACCATCAGCGGTTTGTCAATACTGTGGACGAAATGCGGATCGCCGCCGGTCTTCCCAAAGTCAACACCGGGATTATCCCGGTTTCCGCCGTCAATTCCATGGCTTTGGTTGAGGCGGACAACACCCCGTTTGTTTTGGTGACGGAAGGCTTGCTGGCTGATTTTAGCCGGGATGAAGTTCAGGCTGTTATTGCTCATGAGCTCGGCCATATAATCCGGGGAGACAGTTTCTATTTGACTCTGATCTGTTCTTTGGTCAATGTGTTTGAACGGCTCAAACAAGCTTCTGATCCCGGCGTCGCCGCTCTCCCCTCTCCGCATTTTCAGCAAACATCAGAGGGGGGCGCTCCTCCGTTATTTTACCTGGCGGTTACAGTCACGAACTTAATTATGCATTTATTCAGTACTTTGGTCAGCCGGGAACGGGAGTTTTTGGCGGATTCAGCTGCGGTAGAACTCAACCGGCATCCCGCCGCTTTGGCCCGGGCCATTTATAAAGCCCATGTCAAAAATTCTTTTGTGGGTGATTTCAATCTCACTTACAGTCCGCTTTTTTTGGTTCCTCCCGAGTCCCGCGGGAATAAAGATGATTATGTAACCCGTTTGTTTAATTCCCATCCTCCGTTGATGAAACGGATTCATGTCCTCGCCCGGATGGTCCCCATGACTTCATCAGAAGTGGTCAAATCCGTCTGGGAATCACGCCGTGCACGGCAAGCCTCCCGTATTCCTCTGACCGGCTTTGAAGAAAAAGCCCGAAATTCTCATCCCGGGCAACCCCCGGAAAAGCCGGATATTCATACTATTTGGATGCTCCGGAACCCCAAAGGCCGGTGGCAAGGGCCCTTCCGCTTGGAAGACCTGCTGGCTCATCCCAATTTCACCTCCCGAATCCAGGTGAAAAATAAACAGGAAGATTTAACCGGGCCGGCTGGAGATTTTCCTGAGGTCCGAAAAGGCATGTTGCGGATGTATCAAAAACAGCCGATCAATCCCGATACGCATAATATATGTCCCCGGTGCGGAAAAAAGCTTCACGATAACTTTTACGAAGGAGTCCAGGTGAAAATTTGCCCCGGATGCGATGGGAAATTAATCCCTACGCCGGTCATCGGCCGGATTCTGGCCCGGCAGGAAGTTGGATTTTCAGATCATCTTAAACAAAAAGCACGTGAATTTAAAAACAGGTATCTGGAAAATCCGGTCGGCGCCCGAAAAATCAATGCCGGGAAAAACCCGGCAGCGTATTGCCCGAACTGCGGCTCCAGGATGCTCCCCCGGCCCTTCACTTATCATTATTTGATTCCCGTAGATAAATGCCTCTCCTGCGGCCATACCTGGTTTGATGCCGATGAACTGGAGATTCTGCAAATCCTCATCGAAGCGAGGGAAGAATAGCTGTCATTTTCGAACTAACGGCCTAAGATTGAAGAGCCTGATAAATGATCGTCAAATAATCATCAATCCCCGCCTCCCGCGGATTGGACGCGTTGGAATTGTTTTCATAAGACTTGCGGGCAATCTCCAGAAATTGGCCCTCCTGGATTCCTAGATTCTTGACGGAAGGAATCCCCAAGCGTTGAGAGAGAGCCTTGATTAGGTCAACCAATTCCCGGGCGGCTTCCTCGTCCTTTTCTATATCAATCCCGGCTTTGCTCGCAATATCCGCATACCGGCCGGCGGCTGCAGGCAGATTGAATTCCATAACATAAGGGAGAAAAGCAGCGTTAGCGATACCGTGGGGAATATCATAGAGGGCTCCGACCGCCTCAGATAAGCAATGAACCGCTCCCACATCGCTGTTGCTGAATGCTATTCCGGCCAGCATGCTGGCTTTCAGCATATTTTCCCTGGCAGCATCATCATTCCTGATATCCCGGTGAACCCGCTCAATATAAGCGAAAATCAGATCGCAGGCATTGAGCGCGAACATATCCGTCATAAAAGTCGCCGGCTTGACCGTATACGCCTCAACCGCATGCACCAATGCATCCATACCGGTTGACGCGGCCAGGGAAGCCGGGAGGGTCGCCAGTAAATCCGGATCCAAAATCGCTAAATTCGGATAAGTATGGGGCCCCTTAACAGTCATTTTAAACCGTCTCTCCGTATGGGTAATAACAGAACTCCAAGTGACTTCACTTCCGGTTCCGCAGGTTGTGGGGACTGCCGCCATGGGCAAGGGAGCGGATTCATACTTGTAAAACCCCTCATAATTTTCAATTCCGCCGGGATTGGTTCCCAGCAACGCTATAGCTTTAGCTGCATCCAGAACACTGCCGCCGCCCACTCCTATTATGATATCCGGCTTAATCTCCCGGACACGGTCGGCCGCCCTGTCCACAGTCGTTTGGCGGGGATTGGCCTCCACTTCATCAAACATTTCAGTTTCCGGCAGCAGGGATGTGACCAAATCGGTGATCCCGGCCTGGCGAACGCCCTTATCGGTAACAATAAAAACTTTTTCAAATGGCAATTCTTTTTTGATTAAATCGGGAAGTTCGGATACGGATCCGGCTCCGAAAACAATCCGGGTCGGCATATGAAACTTCATGGATGCTGTTCTCCTTTTCGAAAATTCAAATTGTCTTGATTGGCCATTTCCAATACGGATATAAAAAGAATCCCGGCCAGATCTTCCATTATTTCCGGAGTAATGATATCCAGATTGTCCTTGGTGATGTGATAGAAAGACCGGGTGCCGAATGCGCTTAAGGAAATA
>CAYRTV010000130.1:0-7474 GCA_964427225.1 uncultured Eubacteriales bacterium | reverse complement strand
ACGAGATCGTTTCACGTGACTGGAGTTCAGACGTGTGCTCTTCCGATCTGCTATAGCCAGCAACTGTGAAAAATATAAAATCGGTATATTTTTGAAATCCGGATATCTTTGCAGCGTTTGTTCTTGACGCTGATCCAGATTGAATGCGCATAACGGGCAGCTGACCGCCACAACGTCCGCGCCTTGGTTCGCGGCGGAGGTGAGGATCTGCCGGGTCCGTTCAGCGATGATTTCCGGATTATCAACGGTTTTGTAAGCCCCGCAGCATTCGGTTTTATGGGGAAAGTCAATCGGAGTTCCGCCCAAAGCCGCAACCAGGTCATCCATAATAACAGGATTTTCCATATCATCAAAGCCGGCTTCTTTGGGCCGGACCAGATAGCATCCATAGTAGTTGGCGACTTTCAGTCCCTCTAATGGCTTGGTCACCTTGTTTTTCAGTTCATCGAAACTGATTTCGTCCCGCAGCAGCTCCAGCAAGTGATAGATTTTAACATCACCTTGGTACTTGATATCTTCCTTGTACATGAGGTCATTGATGATTTCCAAGCTTTCAGAATCATTTTGGACTTTCAGGTTGGCGCGTTTCAGCGTATTGTAGCACATGGCGCAGAGAGTCATTACATTGTCATCGGTGTCTGCTTCTTTAACCCGGATCAAGTTTCGAATTGGGGCGAGGTGATGGATGAGGTCATCGGTTGCCATTGAAAACACTGTTCCGCAGCAGTTCCAGCGGCTTAATTCTTTGACCTCGATGCCGAGTGATTTTAGAGAGCATAAAGCCGAATCTTCAAAGTTTTTGGCATGATTCTTTAAGGTACACCCAGGATAGTAACTTAACTTCATTATAATTTTTCCTCACAAAAAATGAGATTAAATATGATTGAATCCATACTAACGCTGAATCTAGGATGTCATTTTACGAAAACAGCTGATCAGGGCAATGGGGGGGACATCCATTTTTTCTCGATCCGTCATTTTTTCCACCTTGACAAAATCTTCTCTTTTCCTTAGAAGTATCTGCCGGATGGCCTCAATGACTTCAGCGATGTTGATGCCTTTCGGGCAGCGGACATTACATGTCATACAGGAGGCGCAGCTCCAAATGGATTGGGAATGGAAAATTTCATCTCTCATTCCCAATTGGGCCATTCGAATGATCTGATTAGGCAAGATATCCATTTGGGATACGGCCGGACAACCGGCGGAGCATTTTCCGCATTGGTAGCAGGTAAGAAGATCCTGCCCGCTGAGTTCCTCAACTTTCAGAATAAAAGGATCTTTCATTCTTTGGCGGGAAATATTAATTCTCATATGATACTCCCTTATTAATGATGTTGATTAAAATGAATATAACACATGGCATACATTAAGCATGTTTAAGCAAAGATAACAGTACAGCATAATTGATATTTTCTGTCAAGAAATAACCTGATGATTCAAAAAGAATGCACATTTCAGAACAAACACCGGGAACGCAAGCCGCCTAACAGGAAAACCGGCGAAGCTTCCATCCCCAAAACAAATACAAAAGGCAGATTGAACCTGCGAAAAAGAGGTAGTTCAGGCAGGTCATCAATCCCAACAGAGGAATAAGCAGGGATGAAACAAACAGGGCCCCAAAAAAAGAGCCCAGCAGTTCCAATCCGTATCCGGCTCCATAATTTATTTTGTTCATGAGATACAGCCGGTTGGAAACAATGAACATTTCTCCTCCGGTCAGCCCCAGAAGAAATAAAAGACCGCCAATCATCCAGCCGGATAAATGATGCTGGAGAAGCCATTGGGCTCCGAGCACGAGGAGCATGAGCTGAAATTGGATGACCATCATATGCCCTATCCGGGGCCGGCGCCTTTTTGTTCCAAGATATGCTCCTATGGTCAATCCTGCCATATAGGAAGAGAATAAAAGGGCCGCGGTTTGATAAAGAAATCCGGACATTGCCTGAAATGCGATGATCAATATGATTTCCATCATAATGACGGTCAAACCCATCAGCGCCAGCGGTAAAAGAAAAAAGGAAGAGCTGTGTTTCCGTATTCCCAGTAAAATCATTAGTATGATTAAGAAAAACAGGGGAAAATCAAGGAGCCATAACCGTGGAGAACCGGACAACCGGGAGTACAGGCCGGATTCTAAGCTGCTTCCCTGCATACTTTGAAACGCGGCATGATAAAAATAACTGATGGGGTGATAATCAAAGTTGAGATGCGCTGATGAAGCGTCCAGCATCCGGCGGAGCCATCGGATTTTTTGAGGCGTCAATCTGGTGTTTATATAGGAAGACAGCATATATTGGGTTTTCAAATTCAATTTTTCAAGCCGGTGCCGGAACATTTCCGCCTGCAGCGGGCTTAATTCACGGGAGGCCAGGAATATATTGCTTTCTCCGGGGACGACCCGGACATCCGCGAAGACGGACTTTGCGGTTAAGAAAAGAGACCCCAGAACTTTTTGCAGTTTGGGGCTGATATAATTTTCCGATGACGGCATGCGGAAAGACAGAACCCCATCAAGCGCTAAAGCCCTTTTGGCGGAAAGGAAAAATTCTTGTGTATAAAAGCGGTTTAATTGCGCATTAACCGGAGGCGGCAGATTCAGAATAATCACATCATACATCCTGTCCTTATTCCGGATAAAATCCCGGCCGTCCCGGTAAAATATATTCACCCGGGGATGGTTTAAAAAAACCCTCGGTTTTGGAGGAAGATATTTCTGAGAAAGCAGGATAACCGCCGGATCAATTTCGACATAATCCACTTTTGTTTGGGGATATTTTAATATTTCTTGCAAAGCTCCGCCGGCGCCGCCGCCTATCAGGAGGACTTTCTCCGCCAGCGGCCGGTATAACAGTGCAAAATGAACCGATTCCTCGGCGGCCGCTTGATTGGGATAAAAATAAACGGGGGCATGGTTTTGGTAAAGGGAAATTTGTTCTGCGGTTTTGAGAACCTGGAGTTTACCGTAAGGTGAGTCCATGGATTCGACCAGGATAAAAGGATGCCAATATTGTTTTTGTAAAGGCATATCGGCGGCCCAAAACATTCCCAGCCCAACCAGAATGACGGCGGTTGAGGGCCAGCCGGCTTTAAGCCGGCTGAACGGCAGTATTGCGAGAATCAAAAAACTTGCCAGCGCGGCTGCTTGCCAATTGGATAAAAGCGGGATGACAACAAAATAGATGAGCATTCCGCCGGCGGCAGAACCTGCTGATTCATACAGATAAACATGCGCCAGCCTTCCGCCGGTATCCTTGGCTATAAACACAAATATAAGTCCCATGGGAAAGCAGATGAGAAAGGTAAAAAAAAAAGCAAACAGCAGCATAACGGCCAATCCTTGGATCTCTCCTGGAAGAGTTCCCCAAAAAAAACGTCCCATTCGGAGAAGGGCTAAAGTAATCGGAAACATGACACAGCTTAAACGGAATAAATTCAGGAGCCGGTTTCTGGAATAATGTACTTTTGATGCGGTTAAGCTGCCCAAGCCGGTCCAGAATAGCCAAAATCCCAGAATGACGCCGAAAGAAAGTTCATTCCCGGCGAAATGAACATTGAATGATCTCATCAAGAGGATTTGAAAGGACAAAGCCGCAAAACCGAGCAGAAAGGGAGGGACCAGGGGCGACTGCAGAAAATCACCGGCTTTAATAAAAAGCCGACCGGATTTCATGCCGGAGTCCACACTCCAGGTATGGTCCTTCCGCAGTATTCACATTCTCCGGAGCGAATATGCAGCTGGGAAATATTATATCCGAAACGGCTGATGATAGTTTCTCCGCACTCCGGGCAATATGTATTTTCCCCCAAGTGACCGGGAAGGTTTCCGACATAAACATAGTTGAGGCCTTCCTGCAGGGCGGCATTCCGGATACGGGTCAATGTAGAGGCGGGGGTAGGCGGCAGGTTTTTAAGTAAATAAGTCGGATGAAACCGGGAGAAATGAACCGGAACATCCGGCCCGATTTCCAGTTTGATCCAGCGGCATAAATCTTTGATTTCCGCATGGCTGTCATTTAACGACGGGATGACCAAATAAACAATCTCAAGCCAAACCGGGCTTTGGGCGGCCAGTTTAACCGCATCCAGAACCGGCTGCAATTCACCCCTGACAAAGTCGGAATAAAATTTTTGGGAGAAAGCTTTCAAGTCGATTTTTACGGCATCAACAACCTGCAGCAATTCCTTAAACGGCTCCGGATTGATGTGGGCGCCGGTGATAACGGCGTTTTTTATGTTTCTTTTTTTTGCCGCAACCGCCGTGTCATACATATATTCATAAAAAACCACCGGTTCCGAATAGGTATAGGCAATGACCGGGCAGTCATTCTTGACCGCGGCGACGGCGACGGCTTCCGGAGGAAAGTCAAAATGCTGAATTTGTTCCGGTCTTACCTGTGATATTTCCCAGTTTTGACAGAACTTACAGTTGACATTGCAGCCGGCGGTGGCGATGGAAAATGCCTGGCTTTTAGGAAGGAAGTGGAAGAGGGGCTTTTTTTCGATCGGATCGGCATGGGCCGTGCAGGTCTTCCCGTAAACCAATGTATAATAGGTCCCGCCACGGTTTTCCCTGACGCCGCAATAACCGCGTTCCCGGTCCCCTAACCGGCATAACCGGGGACAGAGCCGGCATACTATCTCTCTGTGAGGAAGTTTATCATAAAACCTGGCTTCCACATGCGATAAATTGGCTTCATCCGAGAATGCATACAGATGGTCAATAACATTTTTTCCCATTCCGGCACCGGCCATAAAACCGGCTCCGGAAGTCAGTTTCACAAAATCCCTTCGTTTCATATCATAATTCCGTTTCGACAAATTCAATTTGACTGATATCAGCCCGTCCGAGGCCCATTTCAGTGGCAGCGGCAAGGTAGCCGGGCTTTCTATCCGATTCAGCCAGAGCAGGCAAACCGTCGCGGGCCCTTAACTCTTCGACCATTTCCCATCCGATACAATCAGCGGCAACCGGGTCTTCGCTTAGAATCAGTGCCCCCGCTCTTTCCGCCCAGCGGGAATGATAGGAAGGTCCCATATGATATTGTACGGTTAATGCGTCCACAATACTCAAACGGTGTTTGCTCTTGACAGGATGACTATCAAACACATCTGCCACAAATGGATTGCAGTTATTGTCATGGTATTTATTGGGATTGTGGACGGCTCCGAAATAGTTCTTCATTCCTGCCGTGATGCCGGCGAGGCCATGATCTTTCAAAATAGCGAGAGAAAGAGATACATCGATCAGATCGGTTTGGATGCTTGAAAACCGGCTTCCGATAGAACGGTGGACCGTCAGGCTGTCATTGTACCCGATGCCGCGGGTATCGGTTCCCATTATCCGGAAATCCTTACCGGATTGGTTGAGTTTATAGCCCGCTTCCCGCAACTCCCGGTTGGTCCGGTCCCAAATAAAAATGTTCCGGCGGTCTATGCCGCAGCTGTGTAATGTTTCGGCTGCGGACAGCGAAACCTCGGGGCGGGTGGATAAGAGCCGTCCGGCGATGGTGTTGATTTTAATACCGACCCGGGAGGAAGAAGAATACAGCGAGCGCAGATAGCCGGTATAATCATTGCTTTTGCTAAGCAGTTCAAGGCCTTTCCGCAGCATGCTGCGGAATACCGGTAGACTGACATCCCCGTTGGGCGAAACAACCCGGTTTGCTCTAATCTTTACCACGCGGCTCATAGTCTAAAGGTAGCGAGTCGAAATGTTATTGTCAATCGGTCTGTTCAGTCTGTTCGGTCTGTTTTGGGTAGATGGGGCTTGCGGAGAATAGACCCGGGTGGGACAATCTGATACTATATTAGATAGTATGTCCACATGTTATCCGGAGACCTGAAGCAGCATACACATTCTATCCCCAGGCCGCGTCAGCGGCCATGGGGATTTTAGAGTGCTTCGCTACTCAGGATGACATAGGTGTCATTTCATAAGTAATGACTCATGCCGGGCCAATTCACTACGACGAGAAGCAAGTCGGAAGATGCGGTGCGATTCGACCGCCCGAAGGGTGAAAAAATTGCGATTAAGACTAAATTTCGGCAAAGAAATACGTATCAGCTTTTCTTTAAAGCAAAAACAATGCATTTGAGTGATGAGAAAGAAATTGCAAACATAGCGCAATTTTTTTATGAATGGGTCAGGCTATTTTCGAACTAATCAGGCAAGCGAAGGAGAGGAGATAATGATAAGACAATCATTTGAAAAAATCGGGATTCTTGGATTGGGCATGATATTATTTGTGCTGGCGGCTCAAACAGGATTCACACAGGATGAATCGGAATTGAAAGCGCTGCTGCCGGATATATCCGGTTGGGAAATGGTGGAAGAACCTCAGTTTTATTTTCCGGAATCTTTATTTGAGTATATAAACGGAGCGGCTGAAATATACATGTCCTATGATTTTAAAAAACTTGCGGTTGCTCAATATGAAAGCGAATCCGGAGACAGCAATGTATCGCTTGAGGTTTATGATATGGGAAATCCCGTCACTGCCTTTGGGATATACAGCGCTGAAAGATTTCCCGATAATACATTTATCGATATCGGAACGCAGGGGTATATCGAGGAGGGGACCTTAAACTTTTTGGCCGGGTCTTATTATATAAAAATGCTTTGTTTTGACTGCGGCGACAGCTGGAATGACTATTTAAGACGTTTTGCCCAAAAGATTGAGACAAACATCGGGACTGAGGCCGGGTTTCCTGATCCGGTCACCGCTTTTCCCAACGACAATCTCATTTCCCACAGCCAGAAATTCATCCTCAGTAATTTTATGGGATATAGCTACCTTCATGACGGTTATCAGGCTGATTATCAGATCGATGAAAATGAATTTACTGCTTTCATTATCAGCGGAGATAACAAAACCGATGCCGAACAGATGCTCAAGCAGTATTTGGAATCAAAAAAGGACCAAAAGACCGGCGAAAACGATTTCGGCTATCATATCAGGGACCGGTATTATCACAACATCTATATCACCCGGGTTGGATCTTATCTATGCGGAGTAATGAAGATTCAAGACGGACAAGAAGATACAGGAATAGCCTATTTGAAGCAGCTGGCGGATAATGTCGCCAGGTTATGAGAGTTTCAGCGATGGTCGGCCGGGGAAAAGATCACTGAATTATTCCGGCCCTTGTCTTTAGCGGCCAGTAAGGCTTGATCGCTGATGCGGATCATTTCATCTGCCGGGATGTGAAGATCAAACTCATTGCTGGTTCCTCCAAGGCTGATGGTCGCGGAAATATCACCGGATCTGGTCGTAATGGTCAGATTCTCTACCGCCTGGCGAAGCCGTTCCGCAATACTGGGGATAAAACTGTGATGGCAGCTGGGAAAAACAGCTAAAAACTCATCTCCTCCATAACGTCCGATTTTATCGTAGTTCCGGGCTGATTTTTTTATCTGGGTAGAGACTTCCAGGAGGACTTGATCCCCGACCTGGTGGCCCTGGGTGTCATT
>CAYRTV010000129.1:0-7484 GCA_964427225.1 uncultured Eubacteriales bacterium | reverse complement strand
GGCCACTCCAAGCACATTTTTCGTTGGGTCAACCCCATGTTCCAGCAGAGCAGCCAGTACATGGGCATAATGATGCTGAACCTGAACATGAGGAATATTTAGTTTTTGGGCATAGCGGGTCGTATGAAAATCCGGATGAAGATCCGTCACAACGAGATCCGCTTTAAAATCGAAAAGCCGGGAAAGATGCCGCAGGGTTTCCTCAAAATATTTGAAATTTTGATATTCATCCAAATCTCCCAGAAACTGAGAAGTGACTACATATCCATCCTTATAAAGCGATATGGTATTCTTTAATTCCCCGCCCAAGGCTAATATGTTTTTGGAAGAACGGAATGTTATGGGTACGGATTGGGGATAGGGCACATATCCGCGGGCCCGGCGTAAAAAAAGCGGTTCTCCGGCGACAACCTTCATGACGGAATCATCCGCCCTCATTTGTATAGGCCGGTCATGGGTCAGAATAAAATCACAGTAATGTCCCACCCCTTCCGTTTCATCGAACATGATTGGAGAATCTTTGGGGTTGGAGCTGGTGGCGACTAGAAGCTGCAGTTTTTCCAGCAGGAGGTCATGCAGGGGCGTATAGGGAAGCATGATCCCCACTTCATTTAATCCGGGAGCAATTCCGGGGATATCCCGTTTTTTCTTAAGTATAACAATGGGACGCCTCGGTGAACATAATTGCTCTTCTTCTTCGTCACTGATATGTGTATATGAAGCAGCTGCAGCGATATCAGCGGCCATAAGCGCCAGGGGTTTCATGTCCCGTTTTTTTAAAGATCTAAGCCGGTTTACTGCATTTCGGTTAAACGGATCGCAGACCAGATGGAATCCTCCCAATCCTTTGACACCAATAATGCGCCCCGCTTTGATCAGTTTAACGGCTTGGCCGATGCCTCCCTCCAGACAGCGGCCTTGATTATCCTTGAGAAAAACCTGGGGACCACATACGGGACAGGCAATGGGCTGGGCATGATAGCGCCGGTCCAAAGGATCCGAATATTCGCGGCGGCAATCATCGCACATGATGAAACCGGCCATAGTGGTTTTGGGCCGGTCATAGGGAAGGTCCCTGACAATGGTGTAACGCGGGCCGCAGTCGGTGCAGTTTATAAAAGGATAGCGGCAGCGCCGGTCTTTTGGATCATGCAATTCCATGCGGCAATTGCCGCACATGGCAATATCGGGAGAAATAAACACAAATCCTCCCCCACCTTCACTTTTTTTTATGGCAAAGGCGGTGCAGCCGGTGGGTGAGGAGGGATGATATTCCAGGGTCTCGATACTGGATAAGGGCGGTTTGCGGGATTGAAGAGCCTTGAAAAAGGGTTCGAAATCAACGGGCTCATCCGATTCCAAATGAATTTCCACCCCGAAACCAATATTCTTGACCCAGCCGCAGAAATGGAACTCATGGGCTAAGCGATATACAAAGGGCCGAAAGCCAACGCCTTGAACAACGCCGAAAACGACCGCAGTGACGCCCCTGGTTTTTTTCATGACAGGATATTTTAATAACTCCCCCCATAGAAAGCAAGCGACGGGAATACCTTGACAAAACCGGCTAAAAAAGAAAAAATAACCTTTATTCTCAGTAAAAAAGAGGAAGCGAGCGAGAGACACATGCATAAATTTCTGACTGGAATATTCCAGGTCCAAGAGCTGCCCCCGGGTTCACAAGAAGGATTACCGTACTGGATTTTTTGGCTGTTGCTCTGCATTATTCTGCTGCTCTTGATCTTTATTTTTCTCAGGGACAAAGATATGCGGAGACGCTTGGATAATTTTTTTGCTCAGCTGAAAAATAAGTTAATTAAATTGAGGCTTCAGAAGATTCTTAACCGCGAAAAAAAGAAGAAAAAACAGTTTATCACCGAATTAGGCAAAACCGCCTGGAATGAAAATGCCCCGGTCGATCAGGATAACGAAATTGTTCGGAAATTATCGGATATCGAAGAGACGATTCAGAAATGGGAAGATGAAAAAAAGGAAGCGATATCCAAAATCGATGAATTGAACCAGAATATGAATGCAGAACTGAAAAAACAAGATGAAACCATCTCCAAAATCGAATCCGAAACAGCTCCGCTGAAAGAAGAATTAAATCAGCAGGTAGAAAAAAATAAACGGCTGGAATCTCAGGTGTCCGCCCATCAAGATGAGATGAGTGAACTTTCCAAGAAGATCACCAAAGCAAGAAAAGACAGTTTGAACCTCGAAAAGAAAGATGACATCAGTGAAGAGAGCCGTTCAGCCCTGGCCGGGAAGATTGATGCGGATATAAAGACCTGGCAGGACGAAAAGCTGAAGTTGAATCAGAAGCTGACTGAATTGTCAGCCCGGAAAAAAGAGCTTGAAGAGAGAATGCAGAAAAATCAGCAGAAAATCGAAGAATTGCAGGGAAAAATAAAATCAGCTGAAGAAAAAAAGAAAGAAGAAGAAAAAAAATTCAGCGGTGAGATCAAGGAGTGGGACAGGAATAAAGAAAAAATTTCCGATAAAATGTCCAAAATTTCAGAGCAAAAAGAACCTTTATTTCACAAACTGGGTCATTTTATCAATGATGAGCGAATTGATCATGAGAAACTATCCATTTATTACTCCAAAATTGACCGAACCGACAAGCGCAGAGACGAGCTTGAAAAGCAGATTGATCAATTAAGCCACCCGGATAGGCAGGATAATTCTGATAGGAATCAGCCATCCTGAGGATAGCGAAGCACTCTAAGATCCCCGCGGCCGCTAACGCAATCTGGGGATGATATTTTCAGGCTTCAGGATGACCCGTTCAGATCACTTCTTAGTTTTTGTTTTTTGATCATTCCCGGGCCTGACAACCCGCCGTTTTTCCGTCACGTTATCCATCGAATGTTGAGAGCGAGCCCATTGGATAAGATACAGGGCTGCGGGTATATTCTCCCGGCATATGGGTAAGATGTCCGATTCTGAATTGAAAAACCCGCCTCCGGTATACTCTTCGGGCGGCAACTCCAAAGTGAAAGCGGGAATCCCATGGTTTCCGTAAGCCCAGTCAGTGGTGTCCCCATTAACCAGGTAAGAAGCCTCCGATGATTGGCCGTAATCATAAATCCTTCCATTAACCGTCTTCATCAACCGGGACATGTTCCCGGCCAAAGATGACAGCAGATTATACTCGGGAGGCTGTTGTTCGGTGTGTCCCCAAGGAAACAAGATCACTTGGGTGTAGTTGTGATAACTGACCAGGGCTTGGAAATCATGGGAATCCACCAGGTCCCGGACGGCCTGTGATTCCGGTTCGGAAAAAGGCCCCGGACCCCGGTAAGTAAATGAATCCGGATCGCCGCTGGAGCCGATTGCATCATATCCCCATTGGAAACCGTAATTCCGGTTTAAATCCACCCCATATGACCCATTGCCGTTATTACGGCGGTTTTTCCGCCAGTAGCGGTAATAATATATGCTGTATTCTAATCCGTCCGGATTCACAAGCGGAACAATCCAGATTTCACTGGTGTCCACTAATTGACGGATTTCATCATCCGTTTGGTAACGGTCCAACAGATAACGGGCAAGATAAAGCGGGACTTCGACCGAAATCCATTCCCGGGCATGATGGCAGCCGAGAAACAGGACTTTGGCTTCCCGTTCATTCAAACCAGGGTTGTCGCTGATTTTTAAGGCATAGATATTCCTTAGCTCGTGCGATTGACCGATAATGTCAAGCCTGGCTAAATCGGGATGCAGATTCTCCAGATCAATCAATTCCCGTTCAAGCTCCGGGTAAGAATGATAATCTCCATTAATGCCTGTGCGTATCGATGCCCTGCCGGGAGGCCGGGCGGGGAAATGGCTGGATTCATCCCGGTAGGGAATTCCGGCGCGGTCCAATCGGGTTAAAGTCTTCCAATCCGCAACCACATAAATCCGGCTGTTTTTTATCATTAGAATATCAAGCTGAAACGGCATCATTCTAGAAACGGCCGAAGGTGTTTTTTGAAAACTGATAACGACCGGCTCTGCCCCCCAGCCCAATGAAACGGTAAACAGGATAATTAAGACCATCATGGATTTTTTAGATACAGAAAAAAACATTTTTTGTTCCTTATCTCAATTCATATCCAACGGTTACGGAGGCATAGCGCGTCTGCAGGGAATCGCCCGAACCATGTTCAGAACCGATTTGTGTATTGAAATGCATATAAATACCTCCTGAGCGGATTCCGCTTCCAAATAAAATCGACGTATAAAAAGAAGAAGGGCTTTGCATAGGCTGCGGGTCATATAGGAATCCGGTCCATACCGGGATTTCAAAATCCCGCCCGAACAGGGACATTGCGCCATTGTATTCAATATTGATTCCCGCCTGCAGGATATTTTTAAAATCCCTGACTTGACCAAGGCCGAAATAATCAACCTCATAATGGTCCCAGTTAAAAAAGGCCACATTTGCGTCGGCCCTGAATTGTGGTGTAATTTGCAGATTCACTCCGGCCGCCGCCATCATGGGCTGCCGGTACCGGCTGTCCTCCTCAGATTTGATTTGAATATCCGTACCCAGTTCTGCGATGTGATAGCGGCTCAGGCTTTCACCCTCGGCCTTTTTTTCATAAGGCGAGCGAACAGCAGCCGCCAATCTGATTGCGGGCGATACATCAATGGTGATTCCGGCGTTGACATAAAAGCCGGAAAAAGTCTGGGAACGGATATCGGAAATGACGAGGTCATCTAAGTACGCAAAATAATCTTCTAAGGTTCTGTCCAGATTTCCGGAAACGAGATTAAGCCCGACTCCAGCTGCTATGCTGTTGCTGAAGATATACGAAAAAGAAAGATTGGTATTGCGCTGGTACCCGTCTTGCTGAAAGGACACTTTTCTCTGCACGGCGCCTCCGGATTCATATTAGGATACGATATTCGGACGGTCATATAATTCCTGAATACTTGTGGTCAAAGCGATGCCGAAACGGTTCAGATGAAGCGCGGCCCCGCCGAAATCAAGGCCGTAAACATATAAGGATGGGTTGTCCTGGGAAGTGAGTATGCCGGTGTTGACAACTGCGAATTGATGCATGGAGGTGTTGTTGAAAAAGCCCCTGACCGCGACAGTGAAATCGGACAGACGGTTGATCAAGGCGGGGTTGGCTGTTACCGCTGTGATATCCCGGGCATAGGCAAAAGAAAGCCCGTCGGTTTTGTTCCAAGTCCCCAGAGGGGCTTCGTCTTCATACTGCCCAATATTCATCTGGCTAAAGGCAAATTGAGCATAAATACTCATGCAAAAAATCACCAGTATTCTGACTAAAATTATATTTTTCATATATAATCACCCGGAAAAGATGCTTTATTTTAACTTTCTTATTTTTCGTTTGCAAATTAAATCCGATTTCCATAGACTATATGTTTAAGTTTGGAGAAAATCATGAGTGAATATCAAGAACGACATATCAAAATTGTCGGATCAGGCTTTTATGTTCCGGATAAAATCCTGACCAATGCTGATCTTGAAAAGATGGTTGATACCTCGGATGAGTGGATCACAACCCGGACCGGAATAAAGGAACGGCGGATTTCAGCCCCGGATGAATTCACTTCGGATATGTGCGCAAAGGCAGGCAGAAGAGCTTTGAAAGATGCCGGTTTAGGTGTAGATGATATCGATGCCATTATTGTTGCAACCTCTACTCCGGACACCATCTTCCCTTCCACCGCCTGCTGGACTCAGAGCAAATTAGACGCCGGGCACGTACCCTCATTTGATCTATCCGCCGGATGCACCGGCTTTCTTTATGGGATGATCGTCTCTGAAGGATTGATACTGAGCGGCGCAGCCCGGCGGGTTCTGCTCGCCGGGGGGGAAACACTCACTAAAATCACAAACTGGAAAGACCGCAATACCTGTGTATTATTCGGAGACGGAGCCGGGGCCGCCGTATTGGAAGAGTCAACGGACAAAACCGGCATGCTCTCGCATTACTGGAAGGCGGACGGCAACCTGGCTGAACTTCTTCTCCAGCCCGGGGGAGGATTGAGAAATCCGCCATCGCATGAGATGGTAGACCAGGATTTGCAGTATCTTGCCATGAAAGGCAATGAAGTTTTCAAACATGCAGTAAAACGGATGGGGGAAGCCGCCACTAAAGCATTGAAAAAAGCCGGATTGGATAAAAGCGATGTTGATTATTTGATTCCGCATCAGGCAAATGTCCGGATCATTGAGGCTACCGGAAAAAGGCTTAAATTGCCTCCCGAGAAAGTATATGTCAATATCCATAAATATGGAAATGCATCTGTTGCCACAATTCCTATTGCGATGCATGAATTGAGAGCCGGGGGAAAACTGACTCCGGGCAAGAATATCGTTATGGTTGCCTTTGGAGCCGGCTTTACATGGGCCGCCGTTACGTACCGGTTTTAAATATACGCACTTTTTTCACTTCATTACTCTTGACTATATACTACAATTATTATAGTATTAATATAACCTAATATTGAGAGCAGGAGTTGAAAAATGAAAAATGTGCTGGTTTTATTGGCTGCGGCCGCTATGGTTTTGTTTTCTTTGCTTTTTGTCAATAATGCCCGGAGCGATGACAGTGATTATCCTCAAGCTCCGGAATTCAATCTGGAAGATCTGAACGGAAATACCCATACCTTGGCTGAATACGAAGGCAAGGTGATTTTTTTAAATTTCTGGGCCACCTGGTGCCCGCCCTGCCGTCAGGAAATTCCCGGTTTTGTAGAATTATACGAACAATATAAGGATGACGGCATGGTGATTTTAGGAATCTCTCTTGATCAAAAAGGGGAAGCGGTCGTCAATTCCTTTGCGGATAAAACTAAAATAAACTATCCCTTGACTATGGCGACACAAGCAGTAATGGAAGATTATCAGCCAGGGCAATACATTCCCGCGACCATCGTGATAGATAAAGAAGGACGCATCCGCGATCGGCATGTCGGCTATCTAGCCAAAAACGACATGGAGAAATTGTTTCTGCAGCTGAATCAATAAATTTGTATCTGGTAACTGTCATCCTGAAACCGGCGACACCGGCCGTGATAATCTCAGAATGCCTCGTCTCAATAATGGTGAATCGATTGCGTGAGACGAATCAATTCTTTTCTACTATGTAATAGTGCGATGTAGATAGGATAACTTTTTCCTTTTAGCTTTTTACTCTAGTCAGGCAGTACAAGATCCTAACGCCGCCTCGCTCCTCAGGATGACAGTGTTGCTGTCATTTTCCGCTGACCATACTCATTCCCAGATCTAATGCTTTTTCATTGAGGGGAATGAGGTGGTGATGCCGGCTGGGCAGGGTATCCTTTAAGGCCTTTATCAGGGTTTCGCTCTTTACGATGGGTTTTATTTTAACCAGAGCCCCGAGAGTGACCATATTCATAACCTTGACATTTTCCAGTTTTTCGTTGGCGGTTTTTATTGCCGGGACCGCATAGATATCGATATCCTTTCGGGTCGGTGCTTCTTTTATGGTACT
>CAYRTV010000128.1:0-7518 GCA_964427225.1 uncultured Eubacteriales bacterium | reverse complement strand
CAGTGCCATACCAATGCTGATTTCATTGCGTATTACAAAAGTCTCGGTAAGGACGAACAGCTTCTTTTCAAAATCAACCCGCGCACCCTCTCCTATAACCGCGGCCACTGGCATGCGCTGGTATCGCCTGCTGCACGTCCGGGAAATTACGAACTGGAAAAAAAGGGTATCTTGGGAGAAGACACCAATTGGAATCTGCATGATCCCTTCAGTCTGTATGCCAATGTGAACTTAAATATGAGCAAAGAACATTTCCAAAAGGTAGTCCGGGAAACCATGCGTTTCGTTGACCGGTATAATGAGCGGGCTGCTTGGGAGCAGGCACCGGCATCTCAATCTAAAGGAGCATCTTGACTGTGAAGAAAAAACCTAACCGGGAAAAAAGAATTTTGGTCACCGGCGGCGCCGGTTACATTGGAAGCATTTTAGTGAACCGCCTGCTGGATTCAGGCTATAAAGTCATTATATTGGATAAATTGATGTTCGGCGTTGAACCCTTAAAGAATTTCCTGAAAACTCAGCGGCCGCATTTATCCGTGATTGTCGGAGACATTCAAAATGAAGACGACGTCACCCGCGCTCTGGAAAATGCCGATGCGGTGATTCACCTGGCGGCCATAGTGGGAGATCCTGCCTGCGCCGCTGATACCGAACTGGCGGTGAATGTCAATTTCAACGCCACTGTGCGTTTGGCGGACATGTGTAAAGCACGCAAAATCAGGCGTTTTGTTTTTGCGTCGACCTGCAGTGTCTATGGTGTCGGCATACAGGATGCTTTGACCGAGAAATCCGAAGTCAAGCCGGTATCTTTGTATGCCGAAACCCGGCTGTATGGAGAACGGGGGATTCTCTCTCTGGCTGACCGCCATTTCCAGCCGGTGCTGCTGCGGCTGGGCACGATTTTTGGTCTTTCTCCCCGGATGCGGTTTGATATCATTGTGAATTATTTGACGCAGAAAGCCATCGGGGAAGGACAGATCTCTATTTTCGGCGGGGAACAGTGGCGGCCGCTGCTGCATGTTGCCGACGCCGCCAGATCCTTTCAAGTGGCTATGGAAAGCCCGCTGGATAAAGTGGGCAACCAGATATTCAATGTGGCGCTGGATAACTTGCAGATTAAAGCCATCGGGGAATATATTCGAAAACATATTCCGGAAGCTTCGGTTCAGCAAATCAATAAACTATCGGATAAACGCAGCTATAATGTCAATTTTGATAAAATTCAACAGGTTATGAATTTCAAAGCGGAGAAAACTCTCGAGGCGGGAATCAAGGAAGTCGCCGCTTCGATTAAGGACGGAACCATAAAAGATCCGACGGACAAAATATATTATAATCATTATGCCTGCTGACAGATGAGAAAATCATATTTAAAATTTTCAGTTCCGGATATATCCCCGGATGATATTGACGCCGTGGTGGAAACACTCAAAAGCGGATGGCTCACGACCGGCAAGAAAGCGCAGCGGCTGGAGGAGGCTTTTGCCGCAGAGACGGGAGCCGATTGTGCAGTCTCCCTTTCTTCCGGCACCGCTGCTTTGTTTTTGTCGCTGATCGCAGAAGGAGTGCAGCGCGGTGATGAAGTCATCACCACTCCTCTCACTTTTGCCTCTACGGCCAATGTTATTCATCATTTGGGTGCCCGTCCGGTTTTTGCGGATATAGACCCTGAAACCTTTAATATAGATCCTTCCGCCGTGGAAGCTGCCGTCACTTCCCTAACCAAGGCTGTTATTCCGGTCCATTATGCCGGCCAGCCTTGTGAAATGGACCGGATTGCCGAGATAGCGGATCATCATCATCTCCGTATCATAGAAGACGCCGCACATGCCCTGGGTGCGGAATACCGTGGGCAGAAAATCGGGGGATCCGGCAATTTGACCTGTTTCAGCCTGTTCCCCACCAAAAATATAACGGCGGGGGAAGGTGGCATGGTTACCTTGAATGATCCGGATAAGGATAAGCGGCTCCGCCGGCTGCGCCTGCATGGGATGAGCAAAGACGGATGGAAGCGTTACGCCAAGGAAGGATCCTGGTATTATGAGATCCATGAAGCCGGGTATAAATGCAATCTTTCCGATATCAATGCCGCCCTGGCTTTAACTCAGCTTAAAAGACTGGATGAGCTGAACCGGAAGCGAGATGAACTGGCTGGATATTATATGGAGAAAATCAAAGACATCCCGGGAATCAAGCCTCAAAAACAGCTCCGCGGGACAAAAAGTGCCTGGCATATTTTCCCGGTCTGGGTAAATAAAGACCAATTTGGTATTGACCGCAATGAGCTGGTCAAGCAACTGTGGCAAAGAAACATCGGCACCAGCGTCCATTTTATCCCCCTGCATCTGCAACCGTTTTATCAAGAAACTTACGGATACCGGGAAGGTGATTTTCCGGCGGCTGAAGAGCTTTTTCATGGCATCATATCCCTGCCCCTTTTTCCCCGGATGAGGCCTTCTGATATCGATGATGTCATTGCGGCCCTGAAGGATATTTCACCCTGCTAATCACCCTTTGCGATGATTGACTTCGCACATCTAAATCCTTTCAATAGATTGTAAGGTAAGGTGACGATGAAAAAACAAATATTATTCTTTGTCATTGTTTTTTTCGGCTTAATGTGCGGCCTCCTTTCTGCGCAGGGATACATTAATTTAACCAAAACTTCGGATATGTCAGAACTGCCGTTTGTTTCGGCTTTGCCCAACGGCCAGCTGATGGCGCTGTGGACGGAGGGTCATTTCAACGGATGGGGCGTGATCTGGTACCGGGTTTTTACTCCGGGGCAGGGATGGTCCCAGGCTAAAGTGGCGGCTGAACGATATTATTCCGCGGCTTTTCCCCAGCTTGATATTGATCAGGACGGTGAAGTCCATATGGCCTATATGGACGGCAGTTCTTCCGGAATCCGGGAAATATATTACAAAAAATACATTAATGGCCGCTGGACCGCACCGGAAATGGTCGGATACAGCCCGGGAGTGAATTCCTCCTGGCCGCGAATCGCTGTGGAGGGCAACCGGATCTATGTGCTTTGGTGCCATAATTATACATCTCCAAATATATCACCTCCCGATATGGATATTGTTATGATGGAAAAGAGCGACGGCGGGAGTTTCTCTGGTTCCTATCAGAACGTTTCCCGTCTTCCGAATTCCGTCTCCGTCCATCCTTTTTTTGAAGTTTTTAATGGAAATGTTTATGCTGCGTGGATGGATGACAACCATGCCAATGGCAATTGGAATATCTATTATAATGACCGGATCGGCGGACATTGGGGCCATTCCATCCGCCTGCATCCGGATTTCAATCAATATATGCCCGCGCTGACAGTAGATCCAAGCGGTGTGGTTCATTTGATCTATGCCAATAAAGGAAACCCGGTATGGTACCAGCAAAAAAACAGCAGTGGATGGACGGAACGGATTGAGATTTCCACAGGCAGGACTTCAGTTCAAAGCATGCTGTTTATGAAATATAAATTAGGATATCTGCATGCGGTATGGCGTCAGCGGGAAGGGGACGGCAATTATATTTATTACGCCCGCGGGACGACGTCGGGAAAGTGGGAAACTCCGGTCAAGGTTTCCCACGGCGGCCAGTCTGAATATCCCGGCTTGGATGTGGATAAAAATGGTACGGTTCATATTGTCTATAGTGATGTCGGCGTTGGCGGCGAACGTGATGTTTTTTATGTTAATCTCGATCAGGTACTGACGTATCCTGTGGCTTCCTTTACCGTGAACCCGGAGCAGGGAAATCCGCCGCTGGAAGTCAAGTTTGACGCGTCTGAATCCTATGACCCGGACGGCCGTCTGGTTTCTTATGCATGGGATTTCGGCGACGGCGGTCAAGGAAGCGGAGTGACGACAAGTCACACCTATACCAGCCAGGGACGCTTTACCGCCACTCTGACAGTCACGGATAATGAAAAACAGAGTTCGTCCAGTTCCAGGGAGATTATGGCGGGAACGCCTCCTCAGGCTAAGTTTTCTGCATCCCCGACCTCCGGGCCGTCTCCTTTGGTGGTGGAATTTGATGCCTCTGCATCCTATGATCCGGATGGTTATGTTAAGTCTTACAGCTGGAGTTTTGGTGACGGGACACAGGGTTCGGGAGTTACCGCGTCTCATAAATATACTAGTGAAGGTGTCCGAATTGCCACTCTGACCGTTACCGATAACACCGGTTTGACTGATTCCACTTCGATTGATATTGAAATCACTGATAATAAAACACCGGCAGCCCGTTTTGTCCGGTCTCCGCATCAAGGACCCGCCCCGCTGAAAGTTGATTTTGATGCCTCCGGCTCCAACCCGGCTGATCAGGTCAACGGACGGATTGTCAGCTATCAATGGGATTTTGGAGACGGCAGTACAGGCAGCGGAAAAAAAGTGTCTCATACCTACCGGAAAGCCGGGGATTTCACCGCAACCCTGGAGATCACGGATGATGCGGGAAAGAAGGATTCTGCTGCCAAGGAAGTGTCCGTCTTTATTAAGCCGGAGGCGCGTTTTTCCATGAGCCCCTCCAAAGGCGTGGTGCCGCTGACGGTACAATTTGATGCTTCGGCTTCATCCGATGCAGATGGAAACATCAGGTCGTACAAATGGTATTTTGGCGATGGGACTGTCGGATGGGGTAAAGTCGTTAAACATAAATACGATACGGGGGGCGATAAAACGATCACCCTTCAGGTCACGGATAATGACGGCTGGTCGGATAAGACGGAAAAAACCCTTTCTTTGGTTGACCGGCCTTATCCCCCGGAAAATCCTTCCGTGCAGAGAGTCATTAATGAAGGGCTGTTCTTTTCCGATTACATTAATATTTTACGGTGGGAGCATAATCCAAAGAATACCGGTAAGCTGAAACCGGTGAAATACCTCATTTTCCGGCGGGAAAAAGGTTCAGGACCGGATTTCATTTATCTTGATGCGGTGCCTTTCGGAACCTTCTGTTATGATGATGAGCTTTTTGAAGAGCGCCATGAGCTGGGTGATTTCATCTACGGAATCCGGGCCGTTGATGGTCACGGCCGTCAAAGCGATTTGCGGAAAATCGATTCCGCCGATGTCGGCCGCGGTCAATTCCTCCTCACTTTAATCCGGGAAGAAGAGAAAAAAACTCAGCCGGAAAATACGAACCGATAAAGAAGTAGAATTCCGGCTCCGCCGGGTCCCCTCAAACCCGGCCCTCGGAAGGCTAAATCTTCAAAATCGCGTCCGCCGGACCCGAATGCCGCTTCGCCTGCCTTCTGTGTCATCCTGAGGACTGCGGCAGCATACACATGTCATCCCCAGGCCGCGGCAGCGGCCGCGGGGATCTTAGACTGCCTCGCCGAATGAAGCGGAATCACCTCATCCAGACGAAGCCGATCGAGATCCTTCGCTTTGCCAAGAATGACATTGGGCTGTGAAGCGGCGAGTGGATTTTCTCCGAAGCCAATGGCGGAGGGCGGGAGGGTCTTGGTGAGGAGGGAATTCAACCGCAGCTGATGAAGTTGCATCTCGGATGCCGGTGGGATAGACCCTTATTCATTGCCATGGCGAAACGGGATCAAAAAAGCCTGATTCAAAATAAGCGAGTGAAGCGGTCATCCGGCTCCGCGGCCATGGGGATATTAGTATGCCTCGCCGAATAAGACGTCCAAAAAAAAACCCGGGCGGGAAAACCCGGCCCGGGCTTTATATATTCTTAGAGAATGGCTATTTTATCCGGTTTAGACCGCTGACCGGCTTAGTGATTCCGGAGCGGAATGTCATGGTTTCCATATCATACTCGCTCTCGGCTCCATCTGAGTCCACTGCAGTGACAGCATATTCATAGCCGGAGGCATCCTGCGCGCTGGGGAAACCGCGATCATCGTATTCAAAGGTGCCGGCGTCCACCTCACCTACCAGGGAGTACTGGGAATCATCCGTGCCTTTGGGTTTGCGGTAGATGCGGTAATTGGTAATAGTGAACAGTCCGTTGTTTTCCGGATTTTCAGCCCAGGTTACAAAATTGATGTAATCGGTGTACATAAACGTGCGGTTGACTTTGCTTTGGACGGCGATGTTTAGGGGAGGCAGAGGCTTATCAACGACGCGTATCATTTTAGTGGCGGTAGCGGTGTAACCGTCGTTATCGACAACTTGAAGATAGACTTCATAGTTGCCGACTCGTGAAAAGGTATGCACAACATTCTTGGAAAGCTCCCGGATACCATCCTGGAAATCCCATCTCCATGTGACCACTTCACCGTCAGGATCATATGAGTCGACACCGCTGAATGTAACAGTTAAAGGCACCTTGCCGATGGTGGGTTCCGCTGAAAACAAAGCAACCGGCTTTTGGAAAGCCGTCACGACAATGGAGGTGGAGTTGGTTTTATGGTCGTCATCCTTTACGGTCAAGGTGACGGTATAGTCTCCGCCCTCAATGTACTCATGCATAACTTCCGGGCCGGTGGCGGTGGTTCCATCGCCGAGGTCCCATTTATACAGAATGATTTCGCCGTCAAAATCAGATGATTGAGAGCCGTCAAATGCGACCGTAAACGGAACCATGCCGCTGGTGGAGGAGGCATTGATGACGGCGCTGGGAGCCCCGGATGAAGCATTGATTTGGATCTCGGCGGTCCCTGTCCGGATATCGTCGTCTATGACCACCAATTTTGCGTTATAGACACCCTCCTTTGTATAAGTATGGGATACTCGCTTTCCGGTAACGGTTTCTCCGTCACCGAATTCCCAGCGGTATTCTTGGATCCGTCCGTCCGGGTCATTGGACTGGGCTCCGTTGAAGTTAATGGTCAAGGGAATCAATCCCTCTGTTTTGTCCACGGAGATAACCGCTTCGGGTGCTTCCCCGGGCAGCTCCACTTTGGAGTAATAAATATGCCGCGGGTGGTCAGGGTCTCCGTCACTCCAGACCACATGCACGTCTCCGTTCTGATCGGCATCCATTACGGGATATTGGGGAAATTCCATGCCGTCGGCGATCATAACCGGCTCCGCCCAGGTTCCGTCGGGAAGGGCTCGGCCGTAAAAAAGCCCTTCTTCATTGGAGGTGATTTGCCGCCAAACCGTATGCAGCAGGCCTTCCTTATAGGTTAAATAGAGGACCAGGTTGAATGAAGCTTTGCCGGTGCTGATTTCGACCGGCTTGCTCCATTTGCCTCCCTGTGGTTTCTGGGAATACCAAAAAGGCCCGGTTTTGTTGGAGAAAATGATGTGCACCGTACCCATATCATCTATGGCCAAGGCCGGATAATATTGATTGATGGCTGAAGGGAAAATCTGCTTGGACGCCTGGATGCTCCAGGTTTCATTGCTGGGATTATAACTGCCTTCAGTATAATACATGTTCCAGTTGCCGGGCTTATGATTGTCGTCCATCCAGATGGCATGAAACTGATTTCCCCAAATCCCAAAAGAGGTATGCACGGAAGCCGATTGTCCCGTATTAGATATCGTTATCCGCGATTTATCCGGAACCGGCCATTCACCATCCATGGTGTTTTCGATCATGACC
>CAYRTV010000127.1:0-7557 GCA_964427225.1 uncultured Eubacteriales bacterium | reverse complement strand
GACAATCCCTCTTCCTGGTTTAAATAATCATACGCAATCCCCCAGTGGCTGTCTCCCGGCATCACTTTCCGGGAAACCGGGACTTGCGCTTCCATCTGGCTGGTCTGTTCTTCCAGTCCGGCGATGGCTTCATTTTTTTGCTCAATCTCGGTTTCCAATTCCTGGATTCTTTCCTGCACTTGCGGGGTTTTTCCTGGGCCTTTTGTTCCGGCTCCATTCCGGTTTCCTCCTGGGTGCCGCAAGATACGGAGAATACGAGCGCTGCCAAAACAGCAGTCACAAGCGCATATCTAACAAATGATTGTTTATTGAATTTCATAATGCTGCCTCCTTAAAGCTTATGTGCAAATAATAAATACAAGAAACATACCAAATGCAGGAAAATGACTCACGGCCAGGAAATAATTGTCATTCAGCAGCAACGAAAAGAGGGCACTTGACGTCTAATATAGAAAGAATAAAATCTTTATTGGAGTGCATGAAAGGATTCATAATGAAAAAAAACACCATTAGTCCACTGATTATTTTATTAACGTTTTGTTTTGTCATTAACGGATGTGAATTGTCCACAATAAACCAAGGCGCATTACATGATTCAGCATTTTATATTCCTGAAAATCCACCCGCGGCCGAATATGAATTGGCGGCAGCCGTCAAAGTCGAGGGAAAAACAGTCCAGGTTGAGGGTATCGGAAGAATTTTTTGTGAAAATAATACGGAAAAAACACTCTCCGCCGTGGCTTTACAATGGCCGGGCGGGAAATGGAATATCTCCATGAATGACCAAAGGTTAACCCCGCTAAATGGAACTTCGCCCCAAGAAAATATCCATATCTTTTCCCTGCCGGAAACAATCGCTCCGGGAAACACCCTGCAGCTCGACATTCAATTTGAACTGGAAACCAACACCAGGGAAAACGGCGATGTATCCCTGCAGCGCTTTTATCCCAAATTATGGTGGGACGGAATTCCGACACAGGATGCTTTCCGGGTCAAGCTGACCATACCGGACGGTTATACTGCGGCCGTCAGCGGCCGATGGAATCCGGAAACAGGATTTTATGAAAATCCGGGAGTGACCACCCATTTCGGAATGTTTCTATTCCAAGATATCAATATTGAGGAGAGAGAGGCCAAAGGAATTCAAGTGAAGGCTTTCTTCCCGGATGAAGGAAGGGAATGCGCCATGCTTTGCCTGGAAACGGCTGTGGATGTGATCGAATTCTATAAAGAGGCCCATGGATTCTTTCCCTTTCCGTCATTGACGATAATTCCCGGCGGAACCGGGCCCTGGGGTGGGCACCCTTTTGCGTCGGCACTGGTGGTCATCCACGGCATGCAGGTCTTAGAAAAAGCACCGGAACTGCACTGGAAATGGATCACCGCCCACGAGATCGGGCATCAATACTGGGGCGAGACCATAATGAGCAGCCAATACAACAATTACCCTGACTCCTGGCTGATGATCGGGATGGGTATTTTTACAGATCGAATGTATGTCGAATCGAAACAGCTCGGTGATGACAAACATGAAGGTCTTATGGACCGGTATCTTAAAGGTGTCGAAGAGCATTTCGACACCACGGCGGATGCCCCGGAATCGCTGGCCCGGCAGCAAAAATACGACCGCAATAATGTTTTAATTCACGGCAAGGGCTACAGTATCATCAGCGCCCTGCGGAATACAATTGGGGAGGAAGCATTTAAACAGACCTATTTTCGCTGTGCCCGGGAATTCAACGGCAAAAGGATGAGCTACCATGACCTTCGCCGTATCGCGGAAAAAGAGAGCGGACAAAATCTGCGATGGTTTTTTGATCAGTGGGTGCGCTCATCGCAATATCTCTGCTATGATATCACTTCAACCAAATGCCGCGAAGTAGGAGCGGGATTTATTACCGATATCACCATCGAGGCCCTGGGAGAATCCATGCTGATGCCGGTGGAGGTGAAAGCGGTTTTTGCAAATGGAACCAACCAAATCATCAGAACTTCCAGATTTTTCCGGAAACAAACCATCACTTTGAAAAGCAAAGCGGAATTGGAAAAGGCTGTGCTCGATCCGCAAAACCGGCTGGCTATGCTGGATGAACCCCTGCCGGTTTTGCCGGATAAACTATCGGAAAAAATTCGTCAACTCTCCTACAGCAATACCTGGGCGAAAGGGCTGGAGTTATACCGGATCGCTACCGAGTCAGTTTACACTGATCCGAAGGGATGGTTTAAACTGGGAATGGTCATTTTTGAAGGCGGTTATTTCACACAAGCGTTCTCGTGCTTTGAAAAAATTCTCGCATTGGATGCCTCTGAGCTGTATGATTTTATGGCGGTCACCTGGATGGGCAATGTCCGGGATGCACAGGGCCGGCGGGATGAAGCTGTAAAACACTACCGGCAAGCCCTGAAAATGGCTGAAGGGCATGGGGCCATGCGCCATGATCAATTCGGCATCCAAACCTCCAAAGAATGGATCGAACAACGCCTGGAATCTCCCTGCAACTGGAACACCATCGTAAAAAGATGACATTTAGAATAAAGGATAAAATCCTTCTAGTACAGCATTTATATAAACGCTACGGCCATAAGCAGGTGCTCGAAGATTTCAATATGTCACTGGAGCGGGGAAAAGTGTTCGGTCTTCTGGGTAATAACGGGGAGGGCAAGACCACACTGATTCGAATAATAATGGGTATCATTCCCGCAGACCGGGGCAAAATCATTTATAATGGGCAGCCGGTCTCCTTTAATCGTCCCCGCTATAAAAAAGAAGTCGCCTATATACCGGAAGAGTCTATCTTTTTCAGCTGGATGAGTATACGCGAGCTGATGACATTCAACGCATCCTTTTATCCCCAGTGGAACGACCGCAAAGCCCGCTCCTTGCTTGACTGGTTCAATCTGGACAGAAAGCTACAGATAAAAAACCTGTCCCGGGGAATGAAGTTGAAACTGGGATTGATTATTGCACTGGCGGCAGAACCGAAACTTCTGGTTCTGGATGATCCCACCTCCGGTATGGATATCCCCACCCGGCATGATTTCCTTAAGAGCCTGATCCAGGAAATCCGCGAGGCCGGAACCAGCATCCTATTCTCTTCCCATATCGTGCATGAACTGGAAGGGATCATCGATCATTTGGGGATTCTTCGAAAAGGAAAACTCATTCTGGACGAGAAATTTGACATTGTGAAAGAACAGGCCAGGAAAGTCCGGCTGGATTTTGACAGCTCACGCCCTCCAGACATAAAAGCAGAGGGTATGATCGATCGGCACATCAGCGGTTCCCGGTGTGAATTGGCGGTTTATCCCTGGAGGGATGAGATTAAATCCCAATTGGCGGCATTTCAGCCCGACAGGATAGAGATAGACTCCATGACACTGGAAGAAATCTTCATTCATTTCGTGGCACGTCTTCCTCAATCGTGATAAACTATTTCTTTGTTATTCTAAATCATTCGATTGGAGGCTTAATATGTTGGCAAAACGGTTATCGGCCGGGCTGGTCATCCTTGCTTTTTTGTTTTTGCTTTCCTCCCCGGCTTCAGCCCAAGGAAAAGACGAATACAATCAGTTCAGGCAGCTGTACGGGAAACTGCCTTCGCCCAATGCTTACCGAACGGCATCCGGGGCGCCCGGCCCGGAATACTGGCAGCAGCGGGCCGACTATGATATCGCCGTTACCCTGGATGAAAAGACGCAGCGTCTCTATGGCGAGGAAACCATAACTTATTTCAACAACTCCCCCCAGCCCTTGTCTTATCTCTGGCTGCAGCTCGATCAAAACGTAAGAGCACAGGATTCCTGGACCCAGCAAACCGCAACCGGAGAAATCAGCGCCACGGTTCCTTTTCGACTCCTGCAAAGAATTCACAGTGATTATGACGGCGGTTTCAAGATTGAACACGTTAAGGACACCAGCGGCCGGGACCTCTCCTACCGCGTGGTCAACACCATGATGCGGGTGGACCTGCCTGAAACGCTTCAGCCGGGATCCAAGGTCTCATTCCAGATCAAATACTGGTACAGCATCAATGACCAATCTAAAGTCGGCGGCCGTTCCGGATTTCATTATTTTGAAGAGGACGATAATTATCTTTTCGCTATCGCCCAGTTTTTCCCCCGCATGACTGTCTTTGACGACACACTGGGATGGCAGCACACCCAGTTCTTAGGCAGCGGTGAATTCGCTCTTCCTTTCGGCCATTACCGGATTGAAATTACGGTTCCCGCCGACCATATTGTCGCGGCCACCGGCACCCTGCAAAATCCGGGTGAAGCGCTGACTGCCGCACAGCAGGAACGATTAGCTCAAGCGGAAAACGAAACGGAAAACACGGTTTTTATTGTCACCCAGGATGAAGCGATTGCCAACGAAAAAACCAAATCCGGCGACACGAAAACCTGGATCTTTGAAGCCGAAGATGTCCGGGACTTTGCTTTTGCCAGCTCCCGGAAATTCATATGGGACGCCATGGCGGTCAAATTCGACAGCCATACTTCTCTGGCTATGTCCTACTTCTCAAAAGAAGGCAGCCCGCTCTGGGAAAAATACTCCACTAAGTCCCTGGCGCACGCCATGAAAGTCTACTCGAAATTCACCTTCGACTATCCCTACCCCAAAGCAGTTTCCGTCATGTCCGGACGCGGCGGCGGAATGGAATATCCCATGCTCGCTTTTAACGGAGGCCTGACTGAAGAGGACGGCACCTATTCCGAAAGACGCAAATACGGACTCATCGGCGTTGTGATCCATGAATTTGGGCATAACTTTTTTCCCATGATCATCAATTCGGATGAACGCCAATGGGCCTGGATGGATGAGGGCATGACAACCTTTGTTGAATACCTGGCTGAGCAGGAATGGGAACGTGATTTCCCCGCGCGCAGCGGACCGGCGTATGAGATCGCCGAATACATGAAAGGCAACAAGTCCCAGATTTATCCCATTATGACCGCGCCGGATTTTGATCTTAATGTTGGAGCCAATGCTTACTCAAAAACCGCAACGGCCTTGAATATCCTGCGGGAAACCGTTATGGGGCGGGATCTGTTTGATTATGCCTTCAAAGAATACGCCCGCCGCTGGAAATTCAAGCACCCGAACCCTGCTGATTTTTTCCGCACCATGGAAGATGCTTCCGGCATCGATTTGGATTGGTTCTGGCGGGGCTGGTTCTTCGGGACCGACCATGTGGATCTGGCCCTGGATAATGTCAAGTGGTACAAAATCAATACCCAGGAACCGGAACTGGCCAAAATGATCGAGCGCCGGAAAGCTAATCGACAAAAAGCGCGCTATATCACCAATATCCGCAATAAAGAGGCCATCGAAAAAACCGCTGTCGAAAAGGATCCCTCTTTGCGCGATTTCTATGATCGAAACGATCCCATGGGCGTCATTACACCTCAGGACAAAAATGCCTACGAAAAGTACATGCAGTCATTGACCGAGGACGAAAAACAGCTGCTGGAGTCAGGTTGCAATTATTACGAAATCACCCTTTCCAATATGGGCGGTCTGGTCATGCCGGTCATTTTAAAGTTTGAATATACCGACGGGTCCGAAGAAGTCGTCCGGATTCCGGTTCAAATCTGGCGGCGGCACAATGACCATGCTTCAAAAGTCTTTTTCACGGAGAAGGAAATTCGTCATGTCACTCTTGATCCTTTCCTGGAAACAGCGGATGTGAACACGAGTAACAACCATTGGACCGTGCAGGATGAACCCAGCTATTTCAAACTGAAAAAATATGAAAGAGAATCGGGCAAAAACCTGATGCAGAAACTGAATGGAAAGAAATAAACTCTGACCCGGATGATAAAAAAGACAACAATATTCTCCGCTATAACGGCTTTGCTGTGTGCCGTTTTCACCTCATGCAGCCCCAAGTCTCAACCGCCCAATGTTGTTTTTATCATCGTGGATACCCTAAGAGCGGATCACCTGGGGTGTTATGGATACGAAAAAGACACCTCCCCGCATATCGATGCATTGAGCCGGGAATCCGTTGTCTTTAAAAACGCTCTGGCTCAGGCCCCCTGGACCCCGCCGTCGGTCGCCTCCATGCTGACCGGCCTTTATCCCGCCGAACTGGGATACAAAGACCGTCCGGTCGTGATAGAGGATTCCGTTGTGACCCTGCCGGAAATTTTTCAGGCCAACGGCTATTCAACCATGGGCATCATCTCCCATGTCCTTGTCGCCCGCCGGCTGGGGTTTGCCCAGGGCTTTGATACCTACGACCAGGAAAACGCCGAAGGTCATGGACACATCTCCTCCCCCTCCATTATTCAAAAGGCCGTCACTTTCATCAGAAACAACCGGGACAACCAATTCTTCTTATTTCTCCATTTGTTCGATCCGCACTACGACTATATTCAGCATGATGAATACAATTTCTTTCCGGAATACAGCGGAGCCCTGCAAAGCGGAGAATCGACCTATTCATTGAGGGAAAAAGCTCCGAATATGAAGGAACAAGACCTCGAGTACGTTAAAGCGCTGTATGATTCCGAAATACGATTCACCGATGAGTATATCGGCCATCTTTTGAACACATTGAAAGAAATGGACCTATACCGCAATACCATGGTGGTTCTGACGGCCGACCACGGCGAAGAATTTAAAGACAGGGACGATTGGATCGGCCACAGCAAGCGGGTGTATCAGGAATCCATCCATGTCCCGCTCATCATCAAACTGCCGGGCAGGCATGAACAAAGCGTCATTGAAGGTTATACCGGGCTCATCGATGTGATGCCGTCTATTCTCCGGTATTTGGATTTCCCTTTTCCGGATACCTATGCGCTGTCCGGCTCCGCCATCGACCTAAGAGGCGGCGGCAAAAAGGACAGAATCATCTTCAGTGAAACCCGCCGCGGAAATTTCCTGCGCGCGGCGGTCTGGCAAGGCTGGAAGCTCATCGACGACCGGTCGGCCCGGCAGCTGGAGATGTATAACCTGCAGCGAAATCCACAGGAGACATCCAATGCCGCAGACAGCAACCCTGAATTGGCACAAACCCTGTTGAATGCTCTCAAGACCTGGTCGGAAAATAGCCGCACAAATCTGCCTTCCCAATCGCCTTCTTTTACCGAAGAGGAGCTCCGAAAATTAAAATCTTTGGGGTACATTAAATAAACTTAAGAAAATGAGCCCATTCACTCCTGAGGCGAAGCGACGGGGATCTTAGGCTTCGGAATGAAATACCCCTCATCGGCATTCCCCAAGGCATCGTAATCCTCCGCGAAGCAGACAGATCAATTCCAAAAACAACGGGCTTATGATCATTTTTTTTATTTTGACCATGAGTTGATCGATTTTCATGGTACGGCCCCATTGGGTTCGGATGAGCCGGCAAGCGCTTGCAGAAGTGCTTTTAAGAATTCATAGGCGGCGAAGACAGCGATCACAATTAAAACAGACATCCCTAAAGTCCCCAGAAGGTCAGCCAATTTCTCCGGCAGGCCGGAATGAAAAAGCCGCTCACGGGGATAATTAAGCATCCACCAGATCGGAAGAGCGTCGTGTAGGGAAAGAGTGTAGATCTCGGTGGT
>CAYRTV010000126.1:0-7646 GCA_964427225.1 uncultured Eubacteriales bacterium | reverse complement strand
TGAACGTATTGTCGTCGTCTGCGGCAATCTCGGCCCGTGAATAATCCAGGTTAGACAATGGCCGGTTGATGATCTTTTCAAAAAGACGGAGAATAAAAAAAATCAAAACAATAAGAGCCGCAAAGCCAACAACAATAACAAGCCTAAAATCAAACCTTCTGTAAATTCAGAGCCGAAGCGAAAAGGCAAGTATATTCCTCCCTCCACTCATCCATGGAAACGATGGAATCCAAAGCTTCATAATAATTGCTATTTGGAAAAAATAGGGTAATGACAAAACCGGACATTTCTACGTTGCTAAGAACCGGACATTTTCATTTTGCTTTGACACAGAAATATCTAAGAGTTGACAATTTTCACTAATTCTTATATAAGTTGTACACCTTACATCACAGAGGAGGTGAATAGTTTGGCATTTGTTGTTGTCGATGAGAACGAATCGATCGAACAAGCTCTGAAACGCTTTAAACGAAGAGTTCAACAGGAATCTATAATCAAAGAAATCAAAAAGCATTCCGTGTATTTCAAACCCGGTGAACGCAGAAGAATGAAGGAAGCCCAGGCACGGAAAAGGATGAGACGGCGCCTGAGAAGAGAAAGAGATTACGATTATTATTGATCTTTTCCTTCCCTAGATTATCTTCATCACATTCCAAAAGAGAGAGGTGGCGGCCCTGCCGGCTAAAAAGACAAAACCATCCTGGTTGAAAATAAAACTACCCCGGGACAATAGCTATTTTTTTGTTTCCAGAACGGTTGCCAACCATAATCTTCATACCATATGTCGCAGTGCGAGATGTCCTAATATTTCCGAGTGCTGGTCACATAAGACCGCTACTTTCCTCATTTTGGGTAATGTCTGCACCCGGCGATGCTATTTTTGTGCCGTTCCCAAAGGCAGCCCTTCCGCTCCTCCTTCACCGGATGAACCAGAACAGGTTGCCGAGACAGCCATCCAAATGGGTTTGCGCTACGTAGTTTTAACATCCGTAACCCGGGATGATCTTCCCGATGGGGGTGCCCGCCATTTCGCCGATACGATTCAGACGCTGCGGAAACAAATTCCGAGTATCAAGATAGAAGTTTTAATCCCTGATTTTGCCGGCGACAAGCGCGCATTAAAAACAGTCGTGCAGCAGAATCCGGATGTTTTAAATCATAATGTGGAGGTACCCCGTAATCTTTATTCCTCTATCCGCAGGAATCCGGATCATTACTTCCGTTCCCTGCAAGTACTGCGAACCGCATCAGATTGGGGAATGATCACGAAATCGGGAATGATGATAGGATTGGGTGAAAGTGAACACGAAATTTTGGATACTTTCCAGGATTTGCTGGATCATGGATGCCGTATTCTCACCATCGGGCAATATCTCCAAGCCGAAAAAAAGAATGCTTCCGTCAAAAAATATTACTCCCCGGAAAGATTTGCACAATTGAAGGATAAAGCCTTAAAAATGGGAATTCAGAAAGTCGAATCCGGTCCTCTGGTGCGGAGCTCTTACCGGGCGCACCAGCTTTACCGGTCAGTGACTCGAGATATTTAATCATGCGGTACCTGGTTTTTTCCGACATCCACGGCAATCTGGAAGCACTGCAAAGTATTCTGGCTGCTGTTGAAAAAGTTTCCATTGACAAGTTCCTTTTTCTTGGAGACCTCGTGGGTTATGGTGCCTCTCCAAATGAAGTGATCCAAGAAATCCAAAAATTGGATCCCCTTTATATCATCAGAGGAAATCATGATAAAGCCGTCTCCGACCTTGAATCAATAGAAACGTTCAACCCGGTCGCAGCGGCAGCCATTCATTGGACCCGCAATAATCTGACCAAGGATAATATCAGCTATCTTTCCCAGCTCCAACCCGGTCCCCTCACCGTGGATGAAAATCTGTCTATCTGCCACGGCTCTCCTGCTGATGAAGATTATTATATTTTTGGAGAGTTCGATGCGGCGGAAGCTTTCATGTATACGGATGCACCAGTGACTTTTTTCGGCCATACGCATTTGCCTTTCGTATATACCGAGGATGACCGGATGGTTAAAGGAAACTTCATCACATCTAAAACCCGTAAAGTCAAATTAAAAAGCGAAATTAAATACCTTATCAATCCCGGCAGTGTCGGCCAGCCCCGTGACCGAAACCCGGACGCTGCTTATGCTGTTTTTGACTCCGGAGAGAACAGCGTGTTTTTTCACCGGATCGTTTACGATATCAAGGCTTCCCAGAAAAAAATCACCGAAGTGGATTTGCCCCGTTCTCTGGCTGACCGACTGGAGATGGGAATATGATGTTTACACGAAAATCCGGGATTTCGACTATCTATTCTTCCGCGTTAGGACACCTTCTGCTTATGAAAAGAGGGCCGGGATTGTTTATGGTGAAATATTATTCTCTGTCTCTATCACCCGAAAAAATTATCAAGGAATGGCAAAGAGACCATTCCGGAATCAAATATGATCCAAGCTGTTTCAAAATTGAAAAAGATGCATTTGACCGTTACTTCCGCGGAGAGAAAACAAATTTTTCCCAAATAAAACTGGATATGTCGGCAGGAACCCCATTTCAGAAAGAAGTATGGATGCTGACCCGAGAAATTCCATATGGAATCACACAATCATATAAATCAATTGCTGAAGCCATGGGCCATAAAGGATATCAAAGTATAGGGGGCGCGCTTCATGAAAACCCCTGGCTTATAATAGTCCCGTGTCACCGGGTCGTCCGTACCGACGGCGGGTTAGGAGGATTCGGAGCCGGCTTGAAAGTCAAACAAAAACTTCTTGATTTGGAAATGAAATTCAAGGATTAAACCGTTTTGCAATGGCAATTCTCAAGGCCAAAGATCTGAAAAAAACCTTTGAGCGGCGAATGGTGGTCAAGGGAGTCAATATTGAAGTCCGGACCGGAAGAATCACTAGCTTACTGGGCCGGAACGGGGCCGGGAAAACCACAACCTTCCGTATGATTACCGGATTAACCCGGGCTGACGCCGGAGCTGTTCTGCTTGACGAAGAAGATATAACCGCTCTGCCGACTCCGCAGCGGGCCGACCGGGGTATTATTTATCTTCCTCAGGAAAATTCTGTTTTTCTCAAAGCATCCGTTTTAGAAAATTTGAAATTAATTCTTGAGATGAAACAGCCGGATATGCCGGATAGTTCCGAATTTATTCAAACCCTTCTCGACGAAATGGGTTTGTATGAACTCAAAAATCAGAAAGCATTCAGTTTATCCGGAGGGGAGCGTCGGCGGCTGGAAATCAGCCGTTCTCTTCTGTTGGATCCTCAATTTCTCCTGCTGGATGAACCTTTTACAGGAATTGACCCTTTAACTATTATTGAATTGCAAAAAATATTATTAAATTTGAAGCAAAGGGGAATGGGTATTCTGGTTTCCGATCATAATGTCAGAGATACTCTGGAAATCACCGACCAGGCATACATCATTGACGAAGGATCCATTTTGGTGGAAGGAACCCCAAGCCGCATCGCCTCCAGTACTGAAGCCAGAGAAAAATTTTTGGGGAAGAACTTTTCTCTGAGTAAAGCAAAATCCGTTTAAACTGAATTTTCAAGGGCTCAGAATTAACGTATTCAACCCTTTTTTGAGAATATCAAATCACCCAAAGTTTCCCTTAAAAAAATCAAAAACAAACCAAAGTAAACCAGGATTAAAATCACAAAAAATCCGGCCGCAGGCAACACTGCCTCAGTGATTAACCGGAATACTTGGGTGCCCGTTAAATGAGCCGCTATTCCAAAGGAAATCAGCCATAGCCCCGCCACCAGCAATATATCAAAAAGGCGGGACTTAAATTTCCGGGACAGCTTGAGAAAAGAAAAGACTCCAAATGCCCGGCTGCGGGATTCTTCCTGTTCGCTGCCGAATAACATTCCCTGATTGGTTCCGGAAAAACCAGCATCTTCTTCAGCTTCAAGGCCCTCTTTTTCTGTGGAAGCCTCTTCATGCATGCCCGAATCTTTTTCCATGATGAAATCATTCCGCACTGTATCCTGTTTCGGCTCAGACGATGCCTTCGTCGCAATCACCTCGCTGGTTTTAACCTCAGGTTCATTCTGCTGTTTCCCGGAATCTTTCATTTTTTCCGCCCATGGCGGCAGGTCTCCTTCAATATCTTTGATTCTCTTCTTTATTTCTTGGCGTTCTTTTTTCAAGGTATCGAGAAGCCGTTCAATCTCTTCCTTTTCCTTATCTGATGAATCTGCATCCTCTTCGGTTTCTTCCTTTTTTTCCTGGGCTGCTGCGGATTCTTCAGGAAACAGCCAGCTTCCTGTTCGAGGTGTCTTTTCAATTTTCAGGGACTCTTCGTCATCATCAGGCTGCGGAGTAAAAGGTCCGGTTTCAGACTCGGCTTTATCCTTCGGCTCCGGGGCAGGGTCATCGCCGGATTTCTCTTCTTCTTCCAATTCCGGAATTCCATCAAAGGGGGATATACCTTTAGGCGGAGGAGTATCCGGCGCCGGACCAAATAATTCTTCTTCCTCATCCCGGGCTTTTTCCTCCTCTTCTTTTAAATCAATGTAATCCCCGGTTTCCTCCTCCGGGGCATCGGCCCCTTCGGCATCGGAATCCGGTTCCTCCATCTCATCCGCCGTTGAATCATCAAGAGATTTTCTTTCATCTTCAGGAGGAGGAGCGGTGCCGGGATCTTCAGGCCATTCTTCTTTCACCCGGATACCGGTTTCTTCGGATTCGGGGAGATTTTCTTCCGGCGAAGTACCGCCGATGTCCTCCGGCAGTTCGGGCTGCTGTTTCCTGCCCCGGGATTTATGGGCATCTTCTTCTTTCATTTCAATTATTCTTTCTCCGGGAATTTCCTCTTCAATATCTTCATCCTCAGGAAAAATTAATTTGGTCCCGCAATTGGAACAGAATTCAGAGTCTTCCTCGATGAAAGCTTTGCAATAAGGACACTTTTTTATGGCCACTATTCTATTTATAATGAGAAATTTCTTTATTGTCAATCATTGTTTCAATCTGCATAAGGGGACGAAATGAATTTCACTTTCCTTTGCGTATCAGGGGGAAACGGCGGGGACTCACCCGCACTTTATTCTTTGGTTTATGCGGAAATATGCCCTCAGAAACATACCGTATGTCCTCCAAAGTGAAAAATGCTTTCGGATTATGTTTTTTTATCAGCCGTTCAACCATATCATAATCACACCGGCGAATAGTCATATAGATGACGCTGACCGGTCCTTCACTGCCTTCTGCGGGAAGACTGGTGACCCCGAATCCGCTTTTTCGCAGTGCGGCAATTAAACCCGAGGCATCCATCCGGGTGATAATGCGAAGCCCCACCCGTCCCACCGCCATTTTTTGTTCCAGTAAAATTCCCACATAATTTCCCAAGGCGAAGCCGGCGCCGTAAGCCAGATATCCCAATACATTATTGATATCATCAAAAATGATTTTTATGGCGAGCAGCCATATGATCACTTCAAAAAAACCCACAATCGGAGCCAGTTTCTTATGCCCCCTGGATACATACACAATGCGCAGGGTTTGCAGGGATACATCCACAATGCGCGCCGTGAATATCAACAGGGGGAGAATCACCCATTGAAATAGACTGTTATCCATCAATGCTTCCATTGCTTTTCACCGTCTTTACCCTTGAATTTTAACAATCCCGCTGCCTGGATTGCAACTATTGTAAAACAAATACTTTGATTGACAACAGGAACCCATATAAATATACTAATCTGCGTGGGCGATTAACTCAGCGGAAGAGTGCTACCTTCACGCGGTAGAGGTCAGAGGTTCGAATCCTCTATCGCCCACCATTTTCTTCATGTTGGTTTCTCTTTCCAGCCTTGTCTTCTTTTGGGGGTTCCGGCCTTTCACGGTTAATCGGCAAAAGTGTATTTAAACTTAATATGTGCCAGGTCACTCCAATCGCAATGAGAAGCAGTGCGATTTGAATCCACGACTGCTTTGCAACCCTAAAAATGCTGATTCCGATGGCCGCCCATAAAAGAACCAAACTGACCGCTTTAATCCTCCTTGGAACAGCTTTCCTCTCCCGGTAATTTTTGATATAAGGACCGAACACCCGGTTATTCATCATCCAATCATATAGTCTTTTTGAACTGCGGATAAAGCATGCCGCAGCCAGTAATAAAAAAGGCGTTGTCGGCAGCAGCGGAACAAAAATACCCACCGCAGCCAATACGACAAAAAATATCCCTAAGGCTGCGAGCAGACAGTTGCGAAATCTGTGTCCTTTCATGTTGTTTCAAATATCCTATATTACTTGGAAAATACTGGTAAGTCGAGATTTCAAGGCGGTTGAGTATATTCATTTCTTGACAAGCTATTTCCTAAATAGATAATAAGCCTGAATCATAATATCAATGAAAAAACCAAATCCACGAATGGGAGATTATTATGCGGATTAAAAAAGTCTTTAGAAAAAAATACTTAATCATGCTGTTAACCCTTTCGATTACGTTCCCGTCCGTTTCCTTATTGAGAGGGCAGAGCACTCAAAACCAGGATGAGACTGCACAGCTCCGCCGTCAACTTGAATATATGCGGCACCGCTTCGATCAGCTGGAAAAACACATGGATGATGTGCTCTGGTATAACCGGATTGGAGATATCGCATTCATAGATAAAGTCCGCCTTACCGGCCCCCCTCCGTGGAAAGAAAAAAATCCCACCGGCCAGGGAGCGGGCAACCCGGTTAAGTTTTATGCATATGTCTTCATTCCACGCAGCCTTGACCCCAGCTTAAAATCTCCTCTCTTGGTTTTTCCTCATGGTGGAGTCCACAGCAATTTCTCGACCTATTCCGCACATATAGTCCGGGAGTTAATTACCCAGGGATATGTTATCATTGCCGCTGACTACCGGGGCAGCACGGGTTACGGCATCGGCATGTACCGCCGCATCGACTACGGCGGACGGGAAGTCGAAGACGTTTATGCCAGTCGCAATTACATGCTTGAAAATTATGATTTCTGCGATCCAGAGAGAGTCGGAATCATGGGGTGGAGCCACGGCGGCTTAATAACCCTGATGAATATTTTTGATCATCCTGAAGATTACAAGGCCGCCTTCGCCGGAGTTCCAGTCAGCGATCTTATCGCCCGCATGGGATATAAAACCCAGGAATACCGCGATCTATATTCCGCTGATTATCACATCGGACAGACCGCCTATGAGAATGTCAAAGAATACCGGCGGCGATCTCCTGCATGGCAGGCAGAGAAACTCCAGACTCCGCTTCTTATTCACACCAATACCAATGATGCGGATGTCAATGTCCTGGAGGTGGAACATTTGATCAAAACCCTTAAGGCGGAGGGGAAACAATTCGAATATACCATTTATCAGGATAAACCCGGCGGACACAGTTTTGACCGCCTGGATACTTGGGAAGCCAAAACCATCCGCCTGAAAATATACCGTTTTCTGGATAAACATTTGAACCCTCCCAACCCCTTCGAGAGTGTCAAAGAGCTCCATTACGCCGGCTATCAAACACCCACACGAAAATAAGAAGAATATACCAAAAACGAACGTAATTAAGAAAAAGAATGGTTTTCAGCTCAACTATATTCGTATTTGCCTTCCTCCCTCTTGTCCTATTGGTTAACTGGGTATTTAATTTAA
>CAYRTV010000125.1:0-7670 GCA_964427225.1 uncultured Eubacteriales bacterium | reverse complement strand
GAATAGAAACACAATCGCATATGACTAAAGGCTGATCAGATTCAGGGCTGAGCTGATGGATGGCATGGGCAGCCAATTCTTTGCCGGTGCCGGTTTCTCCGGTAATGAGGATGCTGGAAAAGTATCGGGACATTTTTTCTATCATAGAAAACATTTCCAGCATATACGGGCTCTTCCCGACAATACCCATGAAGCTGTATTTTTTTTCCAGCTGTTTTTCCAGGCGGAGGGTTTCTTTCCGTAATTTTTTACGTTTATCAATAGCTTTAAATGATTTTTTCAATGCTTCCGGCTTAACCGGCTTGGGGACAAAATCAGTCGCTCCTTTTCGAATGAAGGCCGTGACTTCTTCGGGTGTTCTCTTCCGGCCGATAAGAATAACATCGATCAAGGCATCAAATGATTTCAGGCTTTGCAACAGCCGCAAGCTTTTTTTCTTATAGCGGTCGGCGTCCATAACGACAACATCCAGTTTTTCACTCTCAATGAAAGATAAAATTTCCTGGATGTCCCGGCTGAAAAAGACAAGGCACTTTTTCAAATCCGGATTGTCCTTTGTTTGGTCATAAAGATCTAATTCCTCATCAATGATTAGTAGTTTTATCATGACCCTGCCTATCCTCCCATCCCAAAATAGTTTATCAACTTGTCAAATTTTTAGCAACAAATAATTTATATTATAGAAAAATAATCCACAGTGTCATCCTGGGAGAAACGAAGGATCCCAAACTGCTTCGTTTAGTAAGTTGGGATATAAGAAAAAAGTGAAAAGTTATCTTTTTAAATCACTTGAGAAACGTGAGCGAAGAGAGCAATGGCGTATAAGCGTATCGTCGGGTATTATGCATTCGATTGACGATTCGCGATTAACGGTTTGCAATCTTTCCGGGGCGGCGGCGGAAAAAGCGGATGCGGACCCGGTCATTGACTTCTTCTTCCACCCGTACCCGTTCAAATTGCGATTGGGACAAGTACTCCGCATGTGCTTTAATATAAGTCAATCCTTGCTGGACCAGGAACTTCAGCCAGTCCCCGGTCGCGGTCTCGTCCATCACTTCCGGAGTTTCTTCGACATAGGTCATCTCTCCCCGTGGGGTAAGCCAGCTTTCACGGGAAGAACGGCGTTTGGAATAAATATTAACCCCGTCTTCAATTTCCAGCCGGCTTAAATGCGGCTGCCAGCGGGCGGCCCAGCGGTTGTATCGGTCATACAGGCGACGGTTGGATTCTTTAATTTGCTGGTTCGCGTTAAGGTGCTCAATAATGAATTTTTTTAAATCCAACCCAGCTCTGCGGTAATCCGGAAATAAGGGGAGCGACTGGGCCCGGTAATATACAAACCAGCCCCGCGGAATCCAATAGTCGCGAAAAAGAAAAGGAACATATCCGGAGAAGGGCTGCACCCATTCATGGGAGGGATATCCATGCAGGTTTAAATGGATGTCCGGCTGCCAGCGGTCCATGAGATCTCTGCGCACTTCGGCTTCGGGAAGGATGGGATCCGCTGCATAAACCTGGCTGCCGACATCAATACCCAAGGAAGAATAACGTCCGGCATGCAGGCTGTGTTCCGGAGTCAATTTATGCAGTTCGAAAGCGGCGGCGGCGCCGTCCGGATTTTCCAGTGGATGAAGAACGAAATTAACCTGTCTTGCGTAAGCAGAATAAGATTCATCCTCCGCCAGCCTGCGGGCGAATTCCAAAATGTAATTGGTGGCGGAGACTTCGTTGGCGTGCTGGCGGCCGCTGCAGAAAAGGGTTGGCTTCCATGTCACCAATCGGGGGAGCGATATGTATTTCTGCGGCGGCGAGAAAACTTCCAGAACCGGAATATCGCGGCCCTGATAGGACCGGCCGGCAATATATGTACGGATACCTGGTTTTTCCCCTAGAAACCGGACAATGCGCAGCGTCTGGTCCGGGGATATGATTTCATCCAGGGGGATGCTGTCAGCAGCGGAGCGGGCAGCCGGTATTTCATTTAGCGGCTGCGGCTTAAACATCATTTCCTTCATCAGGTCTTCCCATCGCAGGCGGACAGCCGCTTGTTTTAAACCGGAAAATGCAAAAGCAGGAGGAATGATATCCATGTCTTCCAGCCGGTGGTATTCGGATATCAAGTCGATGAGGTTTAAATAATCCTTTTCCCGGTTGAGTTTCGTCTCAATTGAAAGCTGTTCCAATTCATTTTGATGCTGGTTGAAGATGAGGAGCGGCATCCTGGTCTTTCCGGTTTCAATCTTGGGAAATGTATAACTGCGATGAGACGTTCGGCCTTCCGTATCCTTCCAGTCCAGCCGTATTCGTATGGTTTCAGCTGGATTGTCTTCAAACAGCACCTCGATATGCCCGGGACTATCTCCCTCCAAGGAAGGATGAATAACCGGCAGCACCAGTCCCGGAGCGGAAGCGCGGTGTCCGCTGGAGCTGTCTTTTTTATCTTCCGCCTCCTTTTCCGTTATTCCCCGCAAAAAATCCAGGGTGTCAAAATAGATCTCATCATGGACCGCCTCCAGGCTGCTGATTCTTTCCTGGTCAAGATTCAGACTGAAATCAGGTTCGCTGAGGCGGAGAACAATTTTGAGCTGTTTAAAATAGGGTTGCTTGGAAAAAGTCGGATGGGCTCCGGTTTTTTGCTGAATGTGCCGGTAAACTTCCGGAAGCACATCCTCCTGATAGAAAGCCCAGAACCGTTCCAAGTCACTGGGAAGCCGTTCATCCACCAGTAATTTTTGATTTTGACTTATCCGTATCCATCCGGTGGTGACCACCGCTTCACCCCATTCCGGCAGCAGCGGCATATACGTGATCTTATGCACGGGGGGAGTAAAAGAGTCCTGCAAAACAATGGCCCCGGCGGTATCCAAAGCCTCTACTTGGTAAACGGGTTTTTTTGAATCAACCATCTCAAATATTATTTTCTCCAGCGGGATTCCCGTTTCCCGGGAAATGATGTCGTCGATAGGATAGAGCTCATACAGCCAGCGGCATGGGTCGGCATAGAACCGTTTGCGGCGGCTGAATTCAGGCGCCATTTCAGCGCATTTGATCACCAAACGGTCGGCATCATGCTGCTGCAGATGGGGGAGTATTGACTCCTGCAGCCAGAAAAAGCCGGGTTTATAAGAACATCCGATGCGGATGCTTTCGAAAGACACGCCGGCCGCTTCGAGTTCGGTTTGAATCTTTCCGCGCAGCCGCTGCCTTACTTCAGGGGATTCGCTGACTCCCAAATCGATTGAAACGGGTTGTGAAGATGCGGACAGAGTGTCTAAATGATGAGAAATGACACGGAGCGCAGTGCCGCCTTCCCAAGGAATGTCTTCAGTTTTATTGAGAACAGTGCGGCCATCCTCCAGAGAATAACTTTCTATTTCGAGGGAGCGGGTTTGGAGACCGGTTTCAAGTTTTTCCCGTATATGATCCTCAAAACCGGGATTCTTTTCCGGAAGATCGAGCCGGACTTTAAGGGAGGACAATTGCAATCCCTTGAGTTTGTTGATTTCTTCCTCTACCCGGAGTGAAAAAAAAGCTTCAGCCGCACCGTTTTCACCTTCCATAAAGTCATGCCAGGCTTGACGCACATCCGCCAGACGAGGAAGGCCTTTTTGGTAGGTTTGGATATAGGGATAAGTCCGGCTGAAATATTGGGTCAGCGCGGAAAGCGAGGACGCCTCGCCGGCGGATAAAACCAAGGCAGCGGTTTTATTGAAGGCGGAAGGGACGACCTGCGCATAGGCCAGTCCGGAAGCATCCGGAATATCAGCTAGCTTGCCGGCTTTTTTCAGTTCTCTGACAAGTTGATTATCTTTCCCGATTAAAATGGAGGTTCTCAGCTCCGCGGGATCGTCGATTTCTGAATCCAATTTTACTAGAGGAAAAGACGCGCCGGCGGAATGAAGCACCAAGCGGGAAGGGAGGCCGTTGAGAGCGGCTGACTGTTCCGGAATGACAATGGCGGCCGGAATATCATCGGGTATGGCATCCCCATTGGTATCGGCCAACATTCCTCGGATGGACAGCCAGTCGGACAGGTCAAAAGACCGCTCCGGATAGTCCGGCTGCGACATGGATTTATAGCCGGGTGTCATCCGGCCGCCCGGGGAACCAGTGCGGAGAAGACGCACTGAAATTTTGGATTCCGGCCCGTCCAAGATAAAAGTGATGGCTGCACATCCGGGATAGGAAAGGAGGCGGGAATGCTGACCCCGGCGGTGTTTAAGGGCGAGTTCCCGAAGTGCGTTTTCGAGCTGCTGCTGAGCCGGGGCGGTGTTCATTTTAATCAGGATTTCAATATCCTTCAGTTCTCCCTCCGGAAACCGCAGCTTATCCAGCGCCGGCGGGAGAATCTCATCCGGGTAGAATTCATACAAGGCTGAAACAATGGATATGGATTTCACTTCATTTTTGAGCCCATAATCTTGGATAAAAGCAACGGTGTCCTGTTCAACCGAATCGTAGGTAAATCCGTCCTCCCGTCCCCAAATATTCCATAGATAAGGCCAGCGGAGGAAAAAAGCGCGGCTGGTCTTAAGCATGGATTCAGCAGAGCCTCCGGTCACGGTTATCTGCGGCCTGCCGCTGTTTTCCGATAAAAAAACCCGCCCCGCTTGAGGGCTGAGAGGCGGATAGGCTGGGAGATCACCGCTGCTGATGGCAAAATGGATGGGTATGGTTCCTTTTTCCTCTGGAGCTTTCCTGCTGATCAGGTCGAAATGACCTGCCAGGGATTCCAGGTTGGCGCGGGCGGCGATGTCTTCTGCGGCCGCAATAAAATGAGATCCGCTGCGTTCCGGCATGACAAGAGATAAGGCGATGTGGTCGGCGTATCCGTCACCGTCCCGGTCTTCCACGCCGTAACCCAGCTTAAAAACCTGAGACAGGCTGGTAATATCTCCTCCCCAAAGAAAAAAAACCATATGCAGCATGCATATTCCCATGATCATTTTTTTCATCATAATAACCTCGCTTTATTAATCCAGAATCATCATATAAAAACAATTTCCACATGGCAATGGATAAGGATCATATCTATTCCAGCAGTTCACTAAAACTTAAAACCGAATCGAAGAGAATGATTGCACGAGCACAGAGAGCCGAAAGAAGAGACTTAGATATACGTAGACAGACCTGGATGGACTAAAAAAATCAAAGAACGCGACGAACGCAAACGAAATGAGCCGAAGGCATTGACATATTCCTTAAGTTTTACTATTATGCGTGAACTTAGTAGGCAACCAAGGAACACAATATATGGTATAGACAGGGAAAAGAGTATAGCATATAGATAATTATTCTTGACATAACGGCCATAAAGGCATATAATAAAATAAAGTCAGTCTAAAATGAAACTCCCAAAATTAAACGATTGGAGGAATTTTATCGCATTGGCCGCCGCATTCTTTTTGCTCGGCGGGCAGCCGGTTGAATTTGGCCATGAAAAAAGTTTTTTTCACGGGTATGGTATGGATAAACCCATTATTCGAATCGGACTGGGCGTTCATCTCGATGAAATCAAGATTTCCTCTTCCTCCGGAATGGAAATATATGAAGTTAAAGACAATTATACTTTAATCGCTGAAGATGCCGGAGAAGCGTATATAAAGGGCAAAAAAGACAAGCTGAATGAAAAATTTATGGTGCAGGCATCCCGTTACCGGGACCGAAAGCAAGCCGAAATCGCCGCTCAGGAGTTAAGGACCCAGATATCTCACAAGGTATATGTGCAGGAAAATCCGGGAATTGATGCTGCGGGCCAATATCAGCTGATTGTCGGAGATTTTATCACCCGGGGTGATGCCCTGAGATTTATGGTTGAGCTGAATTCTATGGGTGACTACAATCCCTGGATAATCAAACAGGAAATTTCCGCAGAGGAGTCCCGGCCCTTGTGGATTTTGGTGGGAGATAAGCTCACCAGCTTAAAAGTCGACACGGTCCTGTATTTTATTCCGTCCAATCATCAGAGTTATTTGTCATTTGACGGCCGGGACTACCGGGGAATTTTTTCCCTGCAAGCCGGCCCCCAGGGCATTGTTTTGATCAATACTTTATCTTTGGAAGATTATTTAAAGGCCGTGGTTCCCAGTGAATTGTCGCCCTATGATTTCCGGGAAATAGAAGCCCATAAAGCCCAGGCCATAGCCGCCAGGACCTATGCCATAAAAAATTTAAAGAAGAATGAGGATTTGGGATTTGATCTTGATGATACTCCGCGATCGCAGTTTTATATGGGATTGAATGCGGAGCATCCTTTGAGCACAGCCGCAGTTGACGCCACTGCCGGAGAAGCCGCTTTATATAAAGGCAGTTTAATTGATGCGCTTTATACCAGCACTTGCGGTGGCCGGACGGAAAATGTGGAAGAAGTCTTTTTAGGTCCGGCTTTACCGTATCTGCGCAGCACGGAATGCACATATGAAAAACAGGAAGCATGGGAACTGCTTAACCGCAAAACCATAACCCCGGTATATTTAAAAGGAAAAAATATTACACTCGAAATAGCATCACTTATGGGTTTGAACGTTATGACCAACCATGTCAGCCCCGTCTATTTCCAGGAAGATTTGTCGCTGCCCAAGGCCGTGGATTGGATCAATAAAGCCGCCGGGGCATTAGGAAAGCCGGCGGAATTGAAAGCTGAAGAGGACCGGCCATTCACCCTGAGGGATTTTATCGATTTAACCGGAGCCGCTTTTAATTGGAGCGAACAAGCTGAAATCATGCTTCCCGATGGGGAGAAAGAATTTTTAACTCAAGATTTTGCCGGGTGGCCGGAGGATACCCGCAGCGCCTTGGCCATGTTTTTGAATAAGGGAATTTTCAATCCCGAACGGCTTGATATTGCTCCGGATACAATTCTCAGCCGCGGTGAAGCAGCTTACTATATCTGGAAAATAATGAGTTTTCATCATGACTTGTTTGAGGCGGGCCGGTTTCAGTCTTTCTCGAACGATATTCTTACGGTCGAAAACAGCGATACAATTCAAGAATTGATTCTCCCGAAAAGCGCGTTTTTGGTGCGCAGCTTCCAGGATGAACGGACTCTGGTTTCCCGGCTTCAGCTAGTCGGAGATGAGAAACTCCGCTGGATGAAGCAGGGGGACCGCATACAGCTGCTGGAAGTTCTGTATCCTCCCAATTCCAATGTTCTTGACAGGCAGTCTATTTTTCACAGCTGGCAGGTTCGCGAGTCCGCTGAGGATTTATCCGAACGCATTAACCGGTATTATCCCATCGGGGACCTGGTGGATATCATTCCGGAAGAGCGGGGAGATTCCCATCGTATCACGATTTTACGCATCAAAGGCAGCGAGGATGAAGTGGTGGTCAAAGGCCTGCGCATCCGCCGGATTCTGGGGCTGCGCGAAACATATTTCGTTATTGACCGGAAATACGGTTCCAATGGCCAGATCACGGAATATACCTTCTCAGGACGGGGATGGGGGCATGGTGTCGGCCTCTGCCAAGTAGGCGCTTACGGAATGGCCCGGGCCGGAGCGAATTATCAAGAGATTTTGAAGAAGTATTATTCGGGCATCACTGTAAAAAAAATATATTAGCCTGAATTATTCATAAAAAAATTGCGATTTTTTTGCACATCCTGAGGCCTGCGAAGCAGGCCGTAAGGATCTGAGACTGCTTCGCCGAATGAAGCGAAACCGTCTCCT
>CAYRTV010000124.1:0-7677 GCA_964427225.1 uncultured Eubacteriales bacterium | reverse complement strand
GGAAGAAACAGGAAGCCTGCTTTGGTTTATTTTTGGAATAATTGTATTTCTGCGGCGGGGGCAAGCTTATAAAAAAGGCTGAAAATGCCCTGCAATATATTATTTCTAAACCAAACTTCTCAACTAAGCGGTGCTGAGAAAAGTCTGCTGGTTTTATTGGAGAATCTTAACCGAAATCTTTTCTCACCTTTATTGGTCTTGCCGGATGAAGGTCCTTTTTCTAAATTGGCCGCGGCTAAAGGGATTCCAGTCAGTCTGCTCCCGGGAATGATCCAGTTTGGTGAAAAACACAGCCCGGAAAAACTGCCGCGTTATTTATTGTCGTTATTCCGGCTGCACCGGATGATCAGATCTTATGATATCAAGTTGGTTCATTCAAATTCTCCCCGTGCGGCCTTTTTAGGGGGAGCAGCGGCCCGTCTGTCCGGAGTTGCTTCCGTGGTTCATGTGCGTGATATCCATCAAAATCCCTTTACATATTCCCGGCGGGGATGGCTGCTGGAAAGATGGACAGATGGCTTGATCGCCGTTTCAAGAGCGACTCTTGAAACGGTGCTGTCTCATAGGCCGGCTATGGCTTCCCGCTCAAAAGTTGTTTATAATGGCGTTCCGCTGATAACGGAATCCGGACATCCGTCTGAAAAATTAAGAACCGAATTCAAAATTCCATCCGGCGCTCCTGTGGTCGGGTGTGTGGGTATTATTCATCCAGCCAAAGGGCAGGATGTTTTGATCCAAGCGGCCGCTTTAATCCGCAGGGAATTCCCCGGTTTGAAGGTGTTGATCGTGGGGAAGGTTTTTTCCAGCGAGAATGAAGAGTATCTACGGAAGATTAAAAATCTTGTGAAAAAACTTGATTTAGAAGACAATGTGATTTTTACCGGGTTTCGAAATGATATCCATGCTATCATAAACCTTATGGATGCTGTCGTTCATCCGGCCCGGTATCCCGAACCTTTTCCGCGGGTGGTTTTGGAAGCGGGGGCTTTAGGAAAGCCGGTGGGAGCCGCCAAAGTGGGGGGAGTTCCTGAACTGATCGAGAATGGAGTCACAGGCGTCTTATTTCCCCCGAATGATAGAATCGCCATGGCGGCGGCGGTGGAATCGGTTTTAAAGAATACAGACAAATCATTCCGGATGGGGAGAGCGTTGAGAAAAAAAATTGAAAATAAGTTTACGGTGGAACGGCATGTGGATTCCATTGAACGGATCTATGAATATTTGGTTAAAATTCAATGAAAGTATTGTTTCTTTCCGCTTTTTCTCCTTTACCTGAAACGAATGGATCAAAGATTCGGGCGGCCGGATTTCTTCGGTCCTTGGAACGTCATGATCTTTATTTAGTTGTGATTCGGCATCCCGGAGAGAGGATGGATGCGGATGAATTAAACAGGCTGGCCAAGCAAGTTTGGGATTATGAGCAGCCGGAAATGAAGCGTCAAGATAAACTAAGAAATATTTTTTCCCGTCGCCCCTGGCTGGCTGAAAAATATTTTTCCAGCCGGATCAAGAGGGACCTGCAAGAAATTGTGATTAAACACAACATTCAGGTTGTGGTTGCGGAGACGTTGCTGTGTGCTGAATATGTTCGGGATTTGACGGGAGTTTATACCATTGTGGATGAACATAATCTTGAATTTATCCGGGCCCGGCGCCGGCTTCCGCTGAGGCGGAATCCGCTGGCTTTTATTCGGGATTATCTCATATACATAAGGCTGAAGAATTATGAATTAAAGGTGTTAAAAAAAACAAGCCGGACGGTCGTTTGCTCGGAAACGGACAGGACGGTTCTTTCGGCTCTGCTCCCTGCGCGGAAGGTTTCCGTGATTCCGAATACGGTGGATACGGATTATTTTACTCCCGGACCTGAAACCGGTCCGGAACCATCCCTGTTGTTTACCGGGACATTGTGGTATGAACCTAATGCGGATGCCGTTAGACTATTGATTAAGGAGATCCTTCCCCCCCTTAAAGCCGCGTTTCCTGAAACTCGATTAACCATTGTAGGTGATACGAAGGGACTGGACTTATCTGAATATAAAAAAAGGAAGGAGGCAGTCTTTACGGGAGAAGTGGACGATGTGCGCCCCTTTTTTAGGCATTCTTCGCTCTTTTTGGCTCCTATTCGCATGGGAAGCGGGACCCGGCTTAAGCTGCTGGCTGCTATGGCCATGGGGCTGCCGGTCATCTCCACCCGGATAGGAAGTGAAGGATTAAAGGTGACCCACGGTGAAAATATCTATTTTGCTGAAACTCCTGCTGAATTTCAGCAGGCCGTAATCCGGCTTATGAATGAACCTGAATTGTACCGCGAGTTGGCTCGCGGCGGAAGAGAACTGGTTGAACGGTTTTATTCCATTTCTGCAGGATTGGCTTTGCTTGACCGGTTTTGGGACAGAATAAAGCAGACGATAGAGAGTCAATGATTTTCTGAATTGGGGAAAAAGTTGTTCAACCCGCATAAATATTATATGATTATTTTTATAATATGGGAAAGAAGGGATGAATAAAAAGAATATGAAGAAAACCATGGAAGAGAATTTGGTCCTTATCACAAATTCTCCAAATAAGTTAAAGTCTCTTCTGGATGAACTGGAAAAGAAACAGTATCAAGTCAAAATATGCAGGAAAAACCAGGATGCTGTGCAATTTATCAAACAGCACAACGCAGCCATCGCGATTGTTGAATCTTTTGGACAAGGATTGGATGACCTTGCCTTCCTGGATCAGATAAAAACATATGATCCTCTTATTGAAACCATTATTCTGAGCCGGCAAGAATCCCCCGATAAAGTGGCGCGCGCCATCCGGATGGGTGCATTTAAAATATTATTTCAACCGGTCAAAGCGGATGAGATTCTCAATGCTTTCCAAGAAATCAAAAATAAGAAGAATCTAAGGCGGGAAACTTTTATTCTGGAAAAAGAGCTGGAAGAAAAATTTATTTTTCACGGCATGGTTGGAAAAAATCCGCAGATGCTGGAAATATTTTCCATGGTGGAAAGGGTGGCTCATTATCCTTTGTCAATCCTGGTTTCCGGGGATACCGGAACCGGAAAAGGCGTTCTCGCAAGGATTATTCATCAACTCAGCAACCGGAATAACCATAGAATGGTTACGTGTGATTGCCCTACTATCCCGGAAAATCTATTTGAGTCAGAGTTGTTTGGATATGTCCGGGGTGCTTTCACCGGAGCTCAAAGAAATAAGAAAGGCCTGCTTGAAGAAGCGCACAATGGGACCATTTTTTTCGATGAAATCGGGCATCTGCCTCTGTTCATGCAGACAAAACTTCTTCGGGTGCTGGAAGAACAAAAATTCAGGCGTATCGGATCAAATCAGGACATCGAAGTGGATATTCGCATTATATCCGCCACCAACACGGATTTAAAGGAAGACATTCGCGCAGGTAAATTCAGAGAGGACCTTTATCAGCGGATTAAAACAGTGGAAATTACAATTCCGCGGCTCAAAGACCGGCAGGATGATTTGCCCTTCTTATCCCGTTCTTTATTGAATAAATTTAATGAGAAATTTGAAAAAACCGTCCCCGGATTTTCCAACCGGGCAAAAAAAGTATTTCAATTGTATGATTGGCCCGGAAATGTCCGGGAGCTGGAAAAAACGATTGAGCATGCTGTTGTTTTATGCAGAAAAGGTTTTATTGATATTGAAGATCTGCCCCCCTATCTGATTAATTTGGCGGAAAAAGAAATAAAGGAAAAACCGGGTGATATCGAGGATTTCCCGACTCTTGCTGAAATGGAAAAACAACATATTCAAAAGGCCCTTGATGTTTCTCAGGGAAATAAAAGCCTGGCTTCAAAACTATTAGGGATTAGCCGCTTCAGCTTGTATCGAAAACTCAATTCGTTGGAAATGGAAAATTCTTCTTGAAAAAGCGTGCGTTTATAAAACATGTTCATTGATCTAACAATGTAAGAAATCCGCACTGTTTTTTATCCTGTTTTGCTTGTCACAGTGTAAATCATTGAGAGGGGTAATCTTAGGTAAGACAAAAAAGTTGGTATGGTTTTTGCATTTCTCCTGACATGTGATCGCCAGGATCGAAAGGAGAAAAAATGAAGGAAAACATAAATGAATTTCCCGCATTTATTAAACAGGAAGTGAATCACGGCGAAGATATCACTCTTCCCGACGGTTTCCCCACGCTGAAGGAGATTGAAAAACTGACCATTCGTAAAGCCCTGGAAATAACCAACGGACATAAAAGCAGGACAGCGGATTTGCTGGGGATCAGCCGGTATGCGCTTTATCGAAGGTTAAAAGCTCTTAACCTGAGTTAGTATCATTCATCTATTTACATGCCCGGATGAAAAAGCTTTTTTGCCAATTCTTTGAAAATCAATAAGATAAAGTATGCATTGCCGATCAGATATCTTTTCCAAAGCCTGCGGGGCTCTTGCAGCCACCGGAAAAGCCATTCAAATCCGGATTTCTGAATGAGAATGGGAGCTCTTTTTTTATTTCCGGTAAAAAAATTCAAAGAATCCCCGAATGCGAAGGTAAGGCATGGTTTTATTCGGCCTTGGTTTTTATGAATCCATTTTTCGCTCTTTGGACATCCCACGCACAAAATCAAGACGTTGGTTTGAAATTCGTTGATCATCCGGATGATGTCCCGGCTTTTCTTTTTATTGTTTTCAAAACCGAAGGGGGGGCTGTACGTATGCAGTTGGATATAAGGATATTGAATAGTTAATAATTCTTCCGCTTTTTTTTCGGAATGGTTTATACCCCCCAGAATAAATATTTTCTTGCGATGACGGACGGCACTTGCGATAACATCTTGAAACAGGTCGGCTCCGGCACACCGTTCCTTGCTTTTATACCCCAATAGACGCAAAGCCAATACAATGGACATGCCGTCAGGGAGAGTGAGCAATGCATCTTGGTAGGCTTTCTTGAGATGCTCATCCGTTCTCAGTATATAAATATGATGGGCATTGGGAGTGACCACGTAGCCGGAACGAGATGATTGAATCATTTTATTTATAATTTGCCGGGCTTCGGATAAAGACAAATTGTCAATTTCGATCCCGCCGAAACGAATGGATTCGAATGTGATACATTTATTTTCCGGCATTTTAATTTTTTTGGTATATGAAAGCTGATCCGATCCAAAGGTTTCGGTCTTCTTTAGTTTCCTCAATATACGCATCGTTTATAAATTCGACTTCGACCAGGTGTTCTCCAGGCTTCAGATTAACCGGAAACGGAAAAAACCGGATATCTTGATTTGTCACCCATTTTCCGCGAAGGATGCTGTTATTGATAGTCATAAGCATATAAGGCCACCTTTCCCTGGCCGGGCTTCCCGACAATTCCAGGTGAATGATATGCTTACCTTGAGGTAAATCCAGGTATAACCAGCTCTTGCCTTGATAAGGCAGGAAGGGGCCTAAGCCTTTCCAAGCCGTTGGAGGGGCTGAATACATTAATGTTCCGACTTCGGGTGAAAATTGCCATGGTTTGGAAACTTCAGGAAAATGAACATCACTCACTCCTATGCCTAAGGTCCTGGGGTCTGGGATCCCAAGGGATTTCCGGGGAGACCATGTGCGGCTGGTTTCAAATAGGATCAGAATCGTCTCCCGGGAAAAATCGTGAACAGGGATTTGCGTATTATGCCATTTGTTATCCGATAAAGTTACTTTTTTTAACAGATGCTTGGATTGGAAAACTCCGCGAACAGCATAAATATCGACGGTCACATCATGTCTATCAATATCCGGATGTGAGGCGATAAGGGGAATCCGCATTTCATCTCCGCGGACAAAGAGGGTCATCCCGGCTTTTCCTCTTGTCCAGCGGAAACTTCGGCCTTCCATGTTTTCCAGCTGATAGAAGCCAAAAGATTGTTCCAGGTCTAAGTTCCAGGTTTTTGCATCCAGTGAAAGTTGGTGAAAGGAATTATAGGCGAATGCTCCGCTGTAGATACAGAGTGAAATAGCAACGGCACAAAGGGTTTTCCGGGATGTTTCCTTGACTGTTATAGAATTCTTGTTATTGACGACGAGAAGAGCAACCAGCAGCCAAAACATGAGCTGAATTTCAAAATTAAGAGTATGGGTGCCTACCAGGAAAATCAGCATCATCACCAGGATACCGGTCGAAACACCTAAAGAAAAAATATCCTGATCAGAAGAGATCGGGTGCCGGAAATGGCGGGAATAAATTATTTTTAAAATAAGAAAAAAAACCCATAAAAAAAGAAGAAGCCCAAAAATCCCGCATTCCGCGGCGATTTGCAGATAGAAATTACCGGTGGAGTCAACCCAATACATCTCCGGTTTTTTGACATTGTAATAAGAAAAGGGCATCACAGGAGCAATCCGATTAGTGTAATAATAATTGGGAATTTCAGCGGTAAAAGCACCCAATCCTATCCCGTGGACGGGATGTTTCTCTATCATGGCCGTCGCGCCTCTCCACAAGCGCCATCTGCCTCTTGAAATTGTTTCCAATCCTTTCGGCTGAGTCAAGTCCTTAAGGTTTTGGGATATGCGCTGATATAAAGTGCTTCGATGATAAATTGTGAAAAATGCGGTAATACCGCCGGCCAGTATGATGAAAATCAGGGAATATACGAAAAACTTTTTCAGGCCGGTTGAAGATTTTTGGAACCTGGATTTGTTCCAATACCAGATGAAAATAAATATCAGGAAAGACAAAATCAATCCGGCAAGGCTGCTGCGGGAGCCAATATAGGGCTGCAGAAAAATTCCTCCAATTAATGGTGGAATCAGGATAAAAAGCCAGCGTTTGTGCAAAATAAAAGCGGAAGCGATAAAGACAGGAATCACCAATGCCAGAAAAACACCGAATGCGTTTGGATCTGTAAAAAAGGAATTTATCCGTTCTAAAGAAATGAACATGGAGGTATTCCCGAGCGAAGGATATTTTAGGGCTTGTAAGAATCCAAACGCAACCGCAATTCCCGATGAAAGAGCTAAAATCTTTATGACCTGAATTTGATTTTTTTTCTTACGGATGGTCCCCGCCAATATCAAAAACCAGATAAATCCGCCCAAATAATTCAAGTAATCCAGCAATACTCGTCGAACCGCTTCTCCGCTGCTGACGTGAAAGACATTCACCACCAGATCGAAAACGCTGGATTCATAAACAGGGAAAAAATTAGTGTAGCGCCATAAGGTGAACAATCCTGAAATGGAAACCAGAGTGATGAGTATAAATGTCGGAATTCGCAGCGGGTTTTCAAGGTGAATTTTATTTTTCGTGCGAATCCGGTTCGCGGCAGCGCCTATGAGATACCCGTAAAAAAGAAATAACAAGGGATTAAAGCCCTGATAATTGAAAAAATAAGGGAAGCTGTTCAGTAAAGGAATGAAAAAGATTATGGCCATTGTTCCTTGATAAAGGGAAATGAATGTCCAAACTGCCGTGATGAGTATGACCGGCACTAATACAATCTGAAAAGAAAAAACCTGGGGCGTATATTGTATGTGAATAAACAAATATCCTGCAGTGAGCAAAAACAGCAGAGGCACCAGCCAAAGTCTTCTATTCATATTTCTCGCTTTATGCTTTGAACCGATCGATGTCCGTCCGTATATTCAACCCAGTTAAGATCCTCTGTAAAATGATATGATTATAATCTATTTTGTGCAATGAATTAAACTGGATTATTCA
>CAYRTV010000123.1:0-7685 GCA_964427225.1 uncultured Eubacteriales bacterium | reverse complement strand
CAAATCTGAAGACCTTTTCTTAAATTTTATGAAAATAATGAAATCTGATCTCTAACAGGATGACATTGATTCAATCAAGGTCGTCACTTCACTACGACGAGCTGCAAGCCGGAAGATGCGGTGAGATTCGGCCCGCCTGAAGGGTAAAAAAATGGCGATTATAATATAAAAGTTCAAATGAAAAACTTTCCATTTGAACTTTCAATAAAAATCATGTTAATCGCTGATAAAAAAGAAATTACAAAAACATCGCAATTTTTTTATGAATAATCCAGGCTAAGTAATAAACCAAATCATTCAACCTTAACGATTTGAATCTTCTTTGAAGACTTCAAATCATACAAGTCAACGCGGCGGTCATACAGCGGCCGGATGCTTCCGACCACGCGCTGCTCCGCCAGAACCGCGAAATCCAGTTCCGCAATAACCACCGTTTCCAAATTCGGATCGGCCTCGCCGGCAACGGCATCCGGCGGAAACCCAAAATCGCTGGGCGTGAACACCGCGGATTGCCCGTAATTCAGCAAATACTGGCGGCTGGAGAGATTGCCCACGCATCCGGCGATAACCGTATAGATGTAATTTTCGATCGCCCGGGCATGGGCCGTGACCCGGATCCGGTTATACGCTTTTCTTTCATCCGTACTGAAGGGAACAAATATGACTTTGACACCAGCCAGAGTCAGCAGCCGCGCCATCTCAGGAAACTCGATATCATAGCAGACTTGAATGGCGATCCGCCCATAGGGGGTATCAAAAACCTTCTGCACTTCTCCGGGAGTAATCCCCCATTCCTCTCTTTCATCCGGAGTAACATGAAGTTTATCCTGCGAATAGATATTTCCAGCGGGTGTAAAAAGATGAGATACATTATAAAGCCGGCCATCCCGCAGTACCGGGTAGGACCCTCCTATAATAAAAAGGTTTCTTTTTTTTGCGATATCCATGAACATTTGATTGAATTTTTCCGTTTGTTCCGAGAGCTTAAGTGCTCCTTCCCGGATAGTCATATCCCTTGGCATCATGCTGAACAGCTGGGCCGCGAAGTATTCCGGATATAAAAGAAAATGGCAGTGGTATGTATCGGCCGTATCCGCATAAAATTCAACCCCGCTGACAAAATCATCCCAGGAGGAAACCGGCCTCATCCGGTATTGAGCTGCGCAGGCGCGGATTTTACGAACCGGTTTGCTTACGGGAGAAGCGGAAATTCGCTTTTTTTGAGAATTGAAGCCGAGATTCTCTATTTCCAACAAAGTGCTGTAATTCATACTGGAACGGTCCGGAAATAGATCCAGGATAACCCGTTTGACCGAATAACCCGCACGCAGGTGGACACTCAGGGCAGGATCATACAGCTCCTCCCGAATGACCTTCTGAGCGTATTCTTCCGGAGTTATCCGGCCGGCGTATTTTCTGTAGCCCGGCATCCGGCCGAATGCGAGCATCCGGCGGAGATTATACCGGCGCAGCAGCTGCCGCCGCTTGGAATAAAGCTTTTTAGCGCATCCCCGGCTCTGGTAATCCGGGTGGACTGCAATATCCGCCCCGTATAGTGTATCGCCGGAGGGATCATGGGTGCTGAAGGTATCGCTGCCGGTTATTTCATCATAACTGTATTGGTGGGCCTCATCATCAAGCTGAACAATCAGAGACGTAGCATAGGCCGCGATTTGTCCGTCAACTTCCACTAAAAATTGGCCTTCCGGAAAGGCTTTCAGCTGCATTTCATAGTGTCGCTCGTCGCACCATTGGTCCTTGGAAATATCCTGGTAAGCCGCTTTTTGGCATTCTGCTATAGCGGGGATGTCCGCCGTGGTCCATAACCGGGTTTTCATGGTTTTTCTTTTTTTTGTCACTTTGATTTCATCTCTTCACTCTTCACTCTTTACTCTTCTCTGATTTCCGTCCATAGCCGAAGATCAGCATGGCGGCTACCACGGCCATAACCATCCAGCTGTAAAAATTATGCAGGCCGGCCTGAAGCGGACTGACCGGAGGAAGACCGTAATCAGCTCCAGCCAATGTTGTGTTCGCGGTAAGTATGACCGGAATAAAATACGGCAGGATAAAAGGATAGGTGGATACAGTAAGGCTGAGCAGGTTAGCTCTCCGGTAGGGATGAATGTTCAATTTTTCTCCGGTTATCCGGGCAAACTCACTGACGGTAAGAATCGCTACAATGCTGTGGCAAGTCAGAAGTACAGCTCCGCTGACCGCACCCGCAATCCAGGTTTCCGCTGACCGCACCGACCGGCTGCGCCGCGAAGCAAAATCCACCAATCGATGCAGGAGCCCGCTGGCTTCCAGTGCGGTGACCAAGCCCATCAGCAGTATGGTAAAAAAGCTGATACCCACTGCCCGTTCGATGCCGTCGATGAGAAAACTTTGCGCGGTGAAATTCTCCGTATCCAAAGAAAAAAGCCGCGCCGGTTCCAAAATACCCAAAGTCAGTCCCAAGATAACACCGGCCGCTAAACCGGCGAAAAGACCTTCCAGTAAATGCCGCCCTGCGAACAGCAGGCCGATGATCACCACCGGCACCAGAATCATCGGGAGCCCGCGCGGGCTTCCGCTTATGACCTCTTTCCCGCCCAGCTTTTCTCCGGATTGCCATAATCCCGCAGCGGCATACAGCAGCAAAGCTCCGCTGCCGGCCGGCACCACATATTTTAACCGGCTGCGTACGGTGCCTCCTATGTCCGCTTTCTGGCTTAAAGCCCCGGCAATGGTGGTGTCGGAAATGGGCGCAATACTGTCTCCAAAAGTAGCGCCGCCGATAATGGCGCCGGCCAGTAAAGCCGGATGAGCCCCAAGCAATCCCCCCGCAGGATAAAGCAGAGGACCGCAAATGAGAATAGTGCCGAAACTTGACCCGGTCGAAACCGACACCACGGCGCATATTAAAAAAGCAGCCGGCACAAAAAGAGCTCCTCCGGCCTGAATTCTGCCGGCGCTCCAGGTCAACGCTTCGATAAATCCGGTCTCACTCATCAGAACTCCGATTATAGAAGCCAGCATCCAGGCTGTTATCATGACCATAACAATCGGACGGGACATGCCCTTAATAACGGTTTCACAGTAGTCCCGGCGGTTGCGGGCCAAGACCAGACCGATCATCAAAGCGAGAATGAGGACAGGCCAAAACCCTTTTTCATTGGGAGCTCCCGAAAGAGAGACGAAGATCACCCCTCCCGCAAACACAATAAAAGGTATGATAACTCCGAATGGACCACCCCAATAAAATACCGGCTTGAGGTCCTTGATATGGGTATCCATGATTATCGATTGAGGTTGTATTTCATGATCCGGCCATGCGGCCCCTCCCGGTCCCGTTCCAAGCCGTAAACCGGTCCGGCGGGGCCGTATGACCGGTTAGTTACAGCTTGGATGTCATGCCGGTCCTGTTCAGTCAGCCTAAACTTAGGAAGCTTCAGCAAATCCGCCAAATGACGGCTGTGCCGGGCACCCACAATCACCGCAGCCGTTTCCGGTTTATCCAAAACATAACGGACGGCGGTTTCAGCGATGCCGGCATTATGCCGTTTTCCAACTGATTGCAGAGCCCGCAGCAGATCCTAAAAAAGGGCAAACCCGCCGAACTCATCGATGATCAAACGGTATTTAATCAGTGACCGGTTCTCCAGTGTTTTCGGCGGCATTTGCCCCAGCCAGCGTTCGCTCAAAAAACCGCCGGCAACAGCTCCATAACTAAGCAGTTTAATTCCTGTTTTCCGGCACAAAGCGATCAGGTCCGGTTCCGGCCGCCGGTCCAAAACCGAATACTGGACCTGGTTGGAAATAACCGGAATCCCCGCATCCAGCAATTCCTGCATGTGTCCGGCATCAAAGTTGGTCAATCCTATATGACGGATCTTCCCGGCCTCCCTCAGGTCCGCGAGGAAGCCGGCTGCATCCAGATAACCCGGAAAGGAATAATCCCACCAGTGCATCTGAACCAGGTCCAATCGGTCTACTTTCAGACGCAGCAGTGAGCGGTCGATGATCTTCTCGGTATATGTCTTGTCAATATGTTTTAGCTGTTCCAAATCCGGAACAAATTTCGTATGCACCTGCACTTTCGGAAGGGAGCCTGACAAAAGCGCGTCTCTTTCCCTGAGGAGAAAATCACCGATAATCTCTTCAACTCCGGTGTAAATATCCGCACAGTCAAACGTCGTGATCCCGGCAGCGGCGAATTTGCGCATATCCGCAAAAGCCTGCTCCCGGTCAACCGGACCATGCCCCCCCGCCAGCTGCCAGCCGCCCTTAATAATCCGGGAAATCGAGTAGCCGGGTGCCAAAGCTGTCAGCATGATTTCCCGGGTCATGACTCTTCCCTGAGCAATTCATCCAGAAATTCCAGCGGGACCGCCCCGGCTTGGAGGATGGTATCTGAAAAACGCCGCATGGAAAAATGATCTCCCAGCCGCTCCTTCTCTTCATCCAGCAATGTTTGAAAATGCCGGAAACCTAAAAAGTAGGACGTTAATTGCAAGGGGGACGCCGTCACCCGGTTCCAAAGATTTACAGCGAACTGGGGCGCCAGCAGGCCTTCTTCCACAGCAAAACGAGTGACTTGCTGCTGAGTCCAGCCGCGGCAATGGACTTTGGAACTGACATATGCCCGCACCGCATTTTCCAGCCGCTTGCGCAAATGGGCCAGCCGGTCGAGCGGCACATCGCCGTGCCAGCCCGCATCGAGGGCAATGACTTCACACAATGTAGCCCAGCCTTCAATGTAGAGGCCGTCTCCGAATAATGAACGGACCATACGAGGATGAGTTGATGCAATTTTTAACTGCATATAATGTCCGGGATAAATTTCATGCGGCACAATAACGGTATTAAAATGAGTATTGAACGACCGGTAAAATCCTTCTTTGACATCAGCAGGCGCGTCATCCGGAACAGACGGCAGATAAAACAATGTATCCGCTTCCGGATTAAACGGTCCGGCGGAATAGACTCCGCCGACAGCGGCGCCGGCAAAATGCTCCGGGGATAACCGTGTCACCAAGGTCCGCTGCGCAGGAAGCGTTGCGATATCCTTCTCGCGGATAAAATTTTCCGCCTGGTCAATCAGGCTTTTAAACTCCTGGAGAAACTCCGTCTGATTATCGGCCCGGTCTGCTTCCATATCAGCCAGCGCCCGGTCTAAAAGCACATCAAATTCTTCCGGACCAGGTTGATCCGGATACGTAATTTCCCAATGAATCCGGGCTGTCTCCGCCATCAGCTCGCGGACAGTCCGGATTTCCGTTTCGGCAATGTCTTCCAATTTATCGGGCGTTAGTTCCAATCCGGTAAAAGTGCACAGTTTGCGGGCATAGACATCCTGCCCTACGATATTTGTCAATGTAAGTTTCGGCTGCATGGCTTTTATATATTCGGCCAAATTACTTACAGCCGACGCGGTTTCTTCACATATGTGCTTTACTTCCGCCTCCGCCGTCCCGGTTTCCCAGGAAAAAACAATTTCCGGGAGATTATCCCGATAAAACCGGGCTGTTCCCTGCAGCACCGGAAGGCTTCGCCCGGTATTATGAGGCTGGCCGTTCACCAGATGTGCCTTTCCCTGACTGCACAGCGTTCTGACTCCGTTCAGCCTGGTTTTCAGGGCGTCCCATTTCTCCGCTTCATCCAAGTCTTTCCGCACCAGAACATGGGTCAAAGCCTGCGAAATAAGACCGGAATAAAAATGCGGCGCGTTTTTGTGCACTTCATCCTGAACCCATTGATTGAGTTCACCGTTAATTTGCCGCTGTAAAAGGTCCCTGTCGATATGGTCGGATAACGGCAAATTTCCGGGAAGCCCTTCTAAACGATTCTGGATTGAACGGTTCAGATCCACCCATGAAGCTATCTTCTCCTGAGAAAGATTCTCAAAAGAAAAAGCCGACTCCTTATTACCTGAAGCATAGGCCCGGGAAGGATAAAAATTCACCCAGCCATCGATATACTCATCCGCAATGATTTTGACCTGGCTTTCAACCGGGATCGGAGCCTGATTTTGACAGGCTGCGAAAACAAAAAGCAAACCAATGCATATCGCACATTTTTTCATATCAGCATCCTTTCAGACATGTCATCCTGCACAGCCGCCTCGAGTCATTGCAGCCGTCTACGGTTCCCTTTACTTCGCTCCGGGGCTGACATGTTGATCATTTTCATCGTTTTTAATCTTTTGATTTTATCATGATTATGAATAAACTTGAACGAGCCTTTTGACAATCAGCCTGTGCTTATGTATAAAATCTTTTCAATAAGGAAAAGATATGAATACAAAAACAAAAGACGTGCTGGTGGTCGGTTTTGCTCTCTTTGCTATGTTTTTCGGAGCAGGCAATCTTATTTTCCCGCCTTACATGGGATTTCTTTCCGGGTCGGTGTGGACGGCAGCCTTGCTGGGATTCCTTATCACCGGAATCGGCATGCCTTTAATGGGAGTCATCGCAGCTGCCCGGGCCGGCGGCACGGTTGAGCATCTGGCCGGACGGGTTGGGCCGCGCTTCGCCCGCGGCCTGAGTATCGTTATTCTTTTAGCCATCGGTCCCCTCCTGGCTATCCCCCGGACCGCGGCGACCACTTTTGAAATGGGGGTACGCCCCAGTATTCCCTGGGCCACTCCGGCACTGTCCGCTTTGGTTTTCTTCGCCATCACCTTGTATTTCGCCCTGAACCAGTCAAAAGTAGTGGACAAAATCGCCAAAATCCTGACTCCATTCCTTTTAGCAACTTTAGTGACTATCATCTTTAAAGGAATATTCTTTCCCCTCGCATCCCCCACGCCGGGCAGCCTGGCCAATCCTTTCACATCCGCTTTTAAGGAAGGCTACCAGACCATGGATGCCATGGCGTCGATCGTCTTTGCTGAAATCATCATCGCCGCCTTGATCTTTAAAGGCTATCAAAAAGTCAAAGACCAGGTGAAAATGGCATCGTTCGCCGGCCTTATCGCCGCCCTCGGCCTCGGTTTTGTTTATGGAGGATTAATGTACCTGGGCGCCACGTCCCGCAGTCTCTTCCCCGAGGGAATTGAGCGGACATCCTTGCTGATTGGAATCGCGGACGGTATCCTGGGCAGTTCCGGCAAGGTAGCTCTGGGGTTGGCTGTTTCCCTGGCCTGCCTCACAACTTCCGCCGGACTGACAGCCACTGTGGCGGATTATTTCAGCGCCATAACCAAAAACAAATTGAAATATAAACCCCTCTGCATCGCAACCGCCGTATTCAGCGGCGTTTTTGCCACCGTGGGTGTCAATAAAATTGTACAGATTGCTGTCCCCTTATTGGTGATGGTTTACCCTGTTGCCATTATTCTTATCCTGTTCACTATCGTCCGTAAAAAAGCCCTGCCTCGTGCAGTATACACCGGCGCCATAGCCGGCGCCCTTCTCACCAGTGTATTTGAAGCTCTGACAACCGCTGGACTTCCCGTGACTTTCGTCAATGAACTTATCGCTTTTATCCCGCTGGCGGATGCCGGCTTTCCCTGGATTATACCGGCTCTTATTGGGACGGCGATCGGGGCTTTGGCTTCGTACCGGCAAAGCTCTGATCAAGAGCGGGCATAAAGAAATTCCCTGGAATTTTACCGGGGCAACTCTTTTTGCCGTCCTTACTTAGCCTGAACTATTCATGAAAAAATTGCGATGTTTTTGCAATTCCCAATCTCGACCCGT